>NZ_JAAQOK010000130.1:0-275 GCF_011683705.1 Enterobacter sp. 725m/11
ATATTGCTGCCAACACCGGAGCGAAAACATAGTATCTTGAAATCAAGATACTTTCTTTTCCTACCAACATTAAAAATGAGAAAAATAAGATTGCAGATTTATTTTTATTAATCTTCAAATACAAACCATAACTAATGCCAAAAAGCGGCACCAGGGTTGCAAATACAAATAAATAAGCTGCAAATGCTCCATAGTATTCTTTTATTGATTGATCTTTAAATAAACTTTCTCTGTATCTGTCTCTTATACACATATGACGCTGCCGACGACGGAGA
>NZ_JAAQOK010000131.1:0-274 GCF_011683705.1 Enterobacter sp. 725m/11
CTGTAAGCCGTTGAAGGTGTGCTGTGAGGCATGCTGGAGGTATCAGAAGTGCGAATGCTGACATAAGTAACGATAAAGCGGGTGAAAAGCCCGCTCGCCGGAAGACCAAGGGTTCCTGTCCAACGTTAATCGGGGCAGGGTGAGTCGACCCCTAAGGCGAGGCCGAAAGGCGTAGTCGATGGGAAACAGGTTAATATTCCTGTACTTGGTGTTACTGCGAAGGGGGGACGGAGAAGGCTATGTCAGCCGGGCGACGGTTGTCCCGGTTTAAGCG
>NZ_JAAQOK010000132.1:0-269 GCF_011683705.1 Enterobacter sp. 725m/11
AGGTTGTACACCGTGCGCCAGTGATCGAAAGCGCGCTGCAGCTCTCCGCTGTCCGCGAACCATTTTCCCTGCAGCACTTCCGCCTTCAGGCTGCGGTGAAAACGCTCCAGCTTGCCCTGCGTCTGCGGATGATAAGGCCGGGAGTGCCCCACCCGGATACCGTGGCGCATCAGCCACAGCTCCAGCGCCGTCCAGGTGCCGGTGGTGTCGCCCCACGGTGAGCCGTTGTCCATCGTCATCCTGTCCGGCAGGCCGTAGCGTTCAAACGC
>NZ_JAAQOK010000133.1:0-247 GCF_011683705.1 Enterobacter sp. 725m/11
GCCGCCCTCGGTCAGTCGCATGTCGGCGTTGTCTTCACGCAGGCTGAGGCGGAACTCCGCCCGGCTGGTGAACATGCGATACGGCTCGGTCACGCCTCGGGTGATGAGATCGTCGACGAGTACGCCCAGATAAGCCTGGGCGCGGCGCGGCGTCCAGGCGTCCTTGCCCTGTACTTGCAGGCCGGCGTTGATACCGGCCAGCAGGCCTTGCGCCGCAGCCTCTTCGTAGCCGGTCGTCCCGTTGATC
>NZ_JAAQOK010000134.1:0-239 GCF_011683705.1 Enterobacter sp. 725m/11
TTTCAGAACAGATTGATGCCTATGTAAGCCCAATCCTTGAAGGCCGTAGTGAAGAAGATTTGCTCACAGAGTTAATGCTAAAGCGTGGCATTGACTTGAGTGTTAACATTGAAACCCGTCAGTTTGATGGATTAACCGTTTCTTGTGTTGACGGTGGCAAATTGTTTACCTGCTTTGCTAAACAAATCCCTGCATCTTCAGTAGAAGAACTGACCAAGGGGATCATCGACTGGCATAAG
>NZ_JAAQOK010000135.1:0-237 GCF_011683705.1 Enterobacter sp. 725m/11
ACTCTCTCCGTCGTCGGCAGCGTCAGATGTGTATAAGAGACAGATTAACAATATAACATTGGTAAATAGAGATAATAACTCATTGAATACGATTGCTATTCTCGAATTCTTTTTTATCGTTAGTTATGATAGCTGTTTTCTTATGTTTTGAACACGGAATTAATTAACTATCATTTCTATTCCTATTTTTGTGTCGTTATTTTATAAATGATAAATTACGGGAGGGATATATTATCT
>NZ_JAAQOK010000136.1:0-236 GCF_011683705.1 Enterobacter sp. 725m/11
CCTGTATCCAGATCCATCTGGTAAATTGTGAACGGCTTAAGGTATTACCGACGACCAAAAATTGGTCTATTGCCATGTATTTCCGTTTTGTAATTGCAGATTACTTTATTGATCAACAAGATAAGATCCTGTACCTGGATGCTGATATCGCCTGTCAGGGAACCTTAAAACCGCTGATAACAATGGATCTTGCCAATAACGTTGCTGCTGTTGTTACTGAACGCGATGCTAACTGG
>NZ_JAAQOK010000137.1:0-232 GCF_011683705.1 Enterobacter sp. 725m/11
CCCCCCCCCCCCCCCCCCCCCTTTTTTTTAATGATCCCGCGACCACCGAGATCTACACTCTCTCCGTCGTCGGCAGCGTCAGATGTGTATAAGAGACAGTTCCTGAGGTCACTGATTCAGTGACCTGAGTCATTTCTGATGTGAACTCTTCTTCATTTTGGTTGCATGGGTTGGTTATTGATCTGTCTCTTATACACATCTGACGCTGCCGACGACGGAGAGAGTGTAGATC
>NZ_JAAQOK010000138.1:0-232 GCF_011683705.1 Enterobacter sp. 725m/11
GGTTGGGGCGGTGATCGTCGCCGGCGCCGCTGTGGCCCAGCAGCCATTTGACGGGGCGCACGCTGGTTTCGTAGTGCATCAACGCGCGCTCGCTTTCGCCCATGCCGCGTGTGGCCACGCAGATCTGCGCGGATAGGAGCACCGGCTTGATCGCCTGGAACACCGGTCGGTAGCTGCGGGCGTCGTCCACCCACGGCATCACCAGGGTGCCGAGCAGGCCCCACACCATACC
>NZ_JAAQOK010000013.1:0-99826 GCF_011683705.1 Enterobacter sp. 725m/11
AGATGTGTATAAGAGACAGGTGTGGTTGCGGCGGTGGGCTGGTTTGGCGCGGCGCTGGCGGGGACCGCTGTCTCCACGTTTGTTCTGCTGCTCTGGCGACGTCAGGCGGTAAAAAAGGGCAAATACCTCACAGAAGACGCCATACCGTAAAAACTCACAAAACAGGAAACGAAGATGAAAGCTGTATCTCGCGTTCATATCACGCCGCATATGCACTGGGACCGTGAGTGGTACTTCACCACTGAAGAGTCGCGCATTCTTCTGGTCAATAATATGGAAGAGATCCTGACCCGCCTGGAGCAGGACGACGAGTATAAATATTACGTCCTTGATGGCCAGACGGCGGTGCTGGAAGATTATTTTGCCGTCGTGCCCGAAAACCGCGCGCGGGTAAAGGCGCTTGTGGAGCGCGGAAAACTGATTATCGGCCCCTGGTATACCCAGACCGATACCACGATTGTCAGCGGCGAGTCGATTGTCCGCAACCTGATGTACGGCATCCGGGACTGTATGGCGTTCGGCGAGCCGATGAAGATCGGCTATCTGCCGGATTCGTTTGGTATGTCCGGCCAGCTTCCGCATATCTATAACGGATTTGGCATTACCCGGACGATGTTCTGGCGCGGCTGCTCGGAACGACACGGGACCGATAAAACCGAATTTCTCTGGCAGAGCCAGGACGGCAGTGAAGTCACGGCGCAGGTGCTGCCGCTGGGCTACGCGATTGGTAAGTACTTACCGGAGGACGAAGCCGGGCTGCGAAAACGGCTCGACAGCTATTTCGACGTTCTGGAAAAGGCCTCCGTCACCAAAGAGATTTTGCTGCCCAACGGTCACGATCAGATGCCGCTGCAGCAGAACATTTTCTCCGTGATGGATAAGCTGCGTGAAATCTATCCGCAGCGTCAATTTGTAATGAGCCGCTTTGAAGAGGTGTTTGACCACATTGAGGCACGCCGCGATGAACTGGCGACCCTGAAAGGGGAGTTTATCGACGGGAAATACATGCGCGTGCACCGGACAATCGGCTCCACGCGCATGGATATCAAAATTGCCCATGCGCGTATTGAGAACAAAATTGTCAACATCCTCGAACCGCTGGCGACGCTTGCATGGACGCTGGGCTTCGATTATCACCACGGCCTGCTGGAGAAGATGTGGAAAGAGATCCTTAAAAACCACGCTCACGACAGCATCGGCTGCTGCTGCAGCGACAAGGTGCATCGTGAGATTGTCTCTCGTTTTGAACTGGCTGAAGACATGGCAGATAACCTGGTGCGTTTCTATATGCGCAAGATTGTCGACAACATGCCGCAAAGCGACGCCGACAAACTGGTGATGTTCAACCTGATGCCCTGGCCGCGTGAAGAGGTGATGAACACCACGATTCGACTGCGCGCCAGCCAGTTCCGTCTGTTGGATGATAAAGGCAACGAGATCCCGTATTTCATTCGCAGCGCGCGCGAGCTGGACCCTGGTCTCATTGACAGGCAGATTGTCCATTACGGTAATTATGAGCCGTTTATGGAGTTTGATATTCAGCTCAGCCAGATACTGCCGTCGATGGGCTACCGTACGCTGTTTATCGAGCCAAACGTGGCCGGGAAGGTGATCTCTCCGGTGATAAACACCGAATCCTTGCTCGAAAACGCCTTCTGGCAGATTGATTTAAATAACGACGGTACGCTGCGCCTGCGCGACAAAGAAACCGGGCTGATTTATGACCGGGTGCTGGAAATCGAAGAGAGTTCGGATGATGGCGATGAGTACGACTACTCGCCTTCGCGGGAAGAGTGGAGACTCACTTCAGCGCAGGGCGAGCATCAGGTCGAGGTTATACACGAAGGCTGGCAGAGCAGGGCGGTGATTCGCCATCAGATCGCGGTACCGGCTAATCTGGCCGAACGCGCGGCGGGTCAGCGAAACGGGTCTCTCGGCGCTGAGGTTGAAATCACGCTTAGCAACCACAGCAGGCGTATTGATGTGGCGGTGCGTCTGGATAATCAGGCTGACGACCACCGCGTTCGCGTGCTGATCCCTACGCCGTTTACAACCCAGGGCGTGTTAGCGGATACGCAGTTTGGCACCCTCACTCGTCCGGTGCAGGACGCGGCGATGGAAAACTGGCAGGAGGAGGGGTGGAAAGAAGCGCCGGTTCCCGTCTGGAATTTACTCAACTATGCCGTCCTGCAGGAAAAACGAAACGGGCTTGCGCTGTTCACTGAAGGACTGCGCGAGTTTGAAGTAGTAGGCGAGGATAAAAAAGCCTTTGCCCTGACCCTGCTGCGCGGCGTGGGGTTACTCGGCAAAGAAGATTTGCTGTTGCGCCCCGGTAGGCCTTCAGGAATCAAAATGCCTGTTCCTGACTCCCAGGTGCGCGGTTCGTTAAGCTGTCGCTTTAGCCTTTTCAGCTTCAGTGGTACGCCGGAAAACGCGGGCGTCGCGCAGCAGGCTAAATCGTGGTTAACGCCGGTGCAGTGCTATAACAAAATTCCCTGGGACGCGATGAAGCTCAATCGCTCGTCGTTTACCACGCCGGAAAGTTACAGCCTGCTGGCGCTTTCGCCCACGGGATGCGTGCTCAGTACGCTCAAAAAGGCTGAAGATCGAGACGAGCTCATTCTTCGTCTGTTCAACCCTTCCGAGTCCAGCGCATGTGACGCGACCTTATCCGTGGATCCGACCGTGAAACGGTGCTGCGAAACGGACATGAATGAACGGATAATAGACAATCGTGAAGAAGAGGGCATCGTCGGGGCGTTCAGACCGGGACAGTCACGAACCTTCAGCATTCTTCTTGCCTGAAAACCGCTGACACGATCAAAAGGCCGCAGAGTTTGCGGCCTTTTTTCATTAGATAGTCACGCTTCGGTGTTAACTTCCGGGATAATAAAAGTAAATCAAATGTAATTTCTAAGAGTTGCAAAAACAGAATGGAAAAATAAACTGGCCCAGCTACGCTTATTGTTTGTCCCGCTTCGATAGGGCATTTTTCTCTCGCGTTAATTAAAATCACTTCTGTTTATATTTTTTTTGGTCTTCGATAACCAATCGCATCTTTGCATGCACATATCATTAACATGGTTTTTACCATTCTCACCGCAGCTAAACATGATTAACATCAAGACTGGTTTTTGATTTAAATCAAAGTTTAATGCTTGGAAAAAGATGCCGAAAAGCGCTAAATTGTCCCCGATCAAAATGGCCGAAAAGTGGTAATTTTGCTATAAATTGATCGCCGTCGAAAAACGTAAATGTGATTCAATAAAAACCTGTTTATTGTAAGGGTTTTGCAGCGTATTATATTTGCGGGATCAATTTGAGTTTTTTATTAACCTATTTGTAACCTGTCGTCATCGTTTTTATCCTTCTCCAGGGTAATAACGACGACCAGGATGCGAATAATTTGTATTGGGGCATGCGTGTGAATCTCTTTCTGACGGGGTTCACTCTCGGAGTCTTCATGCGATGAGCAAGGAGTCATAATGTTAGACGTAGTCGAACTGTCGCGCTTACAGTTTGCCTTGACCGCGATGTACCACTTCCTGTTTGTGCCGCTGACGCTCGGTATGGCGTTCCTGCTGGCAATTATGGAAACGGTTTACGTCCTCTCCGGCAAACAGATTTATAAAGATATGACCAAGTTCTGGGGCAAGTTGTTCGGTATCAACTTCGCGCTGGGCGTGGCAACCGGTTTGACCATGGAGTTCCAGTTCGGGACTAACTGGTCCTACTATTCCCACTATGTAGGGGATATCTTCGGTGCGCCGCTGGCCATTGAAGGCCTGATGGCCTTCTTCCTCGAATCCACCTTTGTAGGTCTGTTCTTCTTCGGTTGGGACCGTCTGGGTAAAGTCCAGCACATGGCCGTAACCTGGCTGGTGGCATTAGGTTCGAACCTGTCCGCGCTGTGGATCCTGGTGGCGAACGGCTGGATGCAGAACCCGATCGCGTCTGACTTCAACTTCGAAACCATGCGTATGGAGATGGTCAGCTTTGCCGAGCTGGTCCTGAACCCGGTTGCTCAGGTTAAATTTGTTCACACCGTGGCATCTGGCTACGTGTGCGGCGCGATGTTCGTGTTGGGTATTAGCTCCTACTATATGCTGCGCGGTCGTGACTTCGCGTTTGCCAAGCGCTCCTTTGCTATCGCTGCAAGCTTCGGTATGGCTGCAATCCTCTCCGTTATCGTTCTGGGTGATGAATCCGGTTACGAAATGGGTGACGTGCAGAAAACCAAACTGGCCGCTATCGAAGCCGAATGGGAAACCCAACCGGCGCCTGCTGCCTTTACGCTGTTCGGTATTCCCGATCAGGACGCGCAGGAAAACCGCTTCGCCATCCAAATTCCTTACGCGCTGGGTATCATCGCAACCCGTTCTGTCGATAAGCAGGTAACGGGTCTGAAGGAGCTGATGGTTCAGCACGAAGAGCGTATCCGTAACGGTATGAAGGCTTACTCGCTGCTGGAACAGCTGCGTGCCGGCTCTACCGATCAGGCCGTTCGCGATCAATTTAACGATGTGAAGAAAGACCTGGGCTACGGTTTGCTGCTGAAACGTTATACCCCGAACGTTTCTGATGCGACGGAAGCACAGATTCAGATGGCGACCAAAGACTCGATTCCACGCGTTGCGCCACTGTACTTCGCATTCCGTATCATGGTGGGCTGCGGCATCATCATGCTGCTGATCATTGCGGCGTCCTTCTGGTCCGTGATTCGTAACCGCATCGGCGAGAAAAAATGGCTGCTGCGTACCGCGCTGTACGGTATTCCACTGCCGTGGATCGCGATTGAATCCGGCTGGTTTGTAGCGGAGTATGGCCGTCAGCCATGGGCGATTGGTGAGGTGCTGCCAACGGCGGTCGCGAACTCTTCCCTGACGGCAGGCGACCTGATCTTCTCCATGCTGCTGATCTGTGGTCTGTACACCCTGTTCCTGGTGGCTGAACTGTTCCTGATGTTCAAGTTCGCGCGCCTTGGCCCAAGCAGCCTGAAAACCGGTCGCTATCACTACGAGCAGTCCGCTGCGACTACTCAGCCGGCACGCTAAGACAGGAGTCATCAAATGATCGATTATGAAGTATTGCGTTTTATCTGGTGGCTGCTGGTTGGCGTTCTGCTGATCGGTTTCGCCGTCACGGATGGTTTCGACATGGGGGTGGGGATGCTCACCCGTTTCCTCGGTCGTAATGACACCGAGCGTCGAATCATGATTAACTCCATCGCCCCTCACTGGGACGGTAACCAGGTGTGGCTGATCACCGCAGGCGGCGCGCTATTCGCTGCCTGGCCGATGGTCTACGCGGCTGCGTTCTCCGGCTTCTATGTGGCGATGATTCTGGTGCTGGCCTCTTTATTCTTCCGTCCGGTCGGTTTCGACTACCGTTCCAAGATTGAAGATACCCGCTGGCGCAACATGTGGGACTGGGGCATCTTCATTGGTAGCTTCGTTCCACCGCTGGTGATTGGCGTGGCATTCGGTAACCTGCTGCAGGGCGTACCGTTCCACCTCGATGAATACATGCGTCTTTACTACACCGGTAACTTCTTCCAGTTGCTGAATCCGTTTGGCCTGCTGGCCGGTGTGGTGAGCGTGGCGATGATCATCACTCAGGGCGCAACTTACCTGCAGATGCGTACTGTGGGTGAACTGCACCTGCGTTCCCGTGCTACTGCTCAGGTGGCGGCACTGGTGACGCTGGTTTGCTTCGCTCTGGCAGGCGTGTGGGTGGTGTACGGTATTGATGGCTACGTGGTGACGTCTGCGATTAACCACTCGGCACCGTCTAACCCGCTGACCAAAGAAGTGGCGCGTCAGGCTGGTGCATGGCTGGTGAACTTCAACAATACCCCTGCGCTGTGGGCGATCCCGGCTCTGGGCGTGCTGCTGCCGCTGCTGACCGTGCTGACGTCTCGTCTGGAGAAAGGTGCTCTGGCGTTCGTGTTCTCTTCACTGACGCTGGCGTGCATCATCCTGACGGCGGGTATTGCCATGTTCCCATTCGTCATGCCATCCAGCACCATGCTGAATGCTAGCCTGACCATGTGGGATGCAACCTCCAGCCATATGACGCTGAACTTAATGACTTACGTTGCTTGCGTGTTCGTTCCGATTGTTCTGGCCTACACCATCTGGTGCTACTGGAAAATGTTCGGTCGTATCACCAAAGAACATATCGAAAGCAACACCCACTCTATGTACTAAGTAAGGAGCTGAATATGTGGTATTTCGCATGGATTTTAGGGACGCTTCTTGCCTGTGCTTTTGGTGTCATCACTGCCCTGGCGCTTGAGCACGTCGAAGCGACCAAAGCGGGTGAAGAAAAACACTGATGAATATTATCGCGAAGCTTTACGCGGTAATGGATAAGCGCCCGTTACGGGCGCTTTCTTTAGTGATGGCATTACTGCTGGCAGGCTGTATCTTCTGGGACCCGTCGCGCTTTGCGGCAAAGACCAGCGAGCTTGAGATTTGGCACGGCTTCCTCATCATGTGGGCAGTGTGTGCCGGGGTGATCCACGGCGTGGGCTTTCGTCCGAAAGCCGTTCACTGGCAGGGAATTTTTTGCCCGCTGATTGCCGATCTGGTGCTTCTCGCCGGTTTGATTTTCTTCTTCTTCTGAATAAGAAATGTCCGTTAACGTTATGGGCTTACCCGAGCCCATAAAAATTTACTCTCCGTTTACTTTCCCCCATTCCAAACCATCTTTCCCGCGCGTATAGTAGCGAAGTTTAAAAGCTCTAACTTTTGTTGCATTACTGGGATGTAAAGTGAATACAACGCTGTTTCGATGGCCGGTTCGTGTCTATTACGAAGATACCGATGCCGGTGGTGTGGTTTACCACGCCAGCTACGTTGCTTTTTATGAACGGGCACGCACAGAGATGCTGCGCCATCATCACTTTAGTCAACAGGTGCTGTTGGCTGAGCGAGTTGCCTTCGTGGTACGCAAGATGACGCTTGAGTATTTTGCGCCTGCCAGACTCGACGATATGCTCGAAGTCCAAACAGAAATTACATCAATGCGCGGGACCTCACTGGTTTTCACGCAGCGGATAGTCAACGCAGAGAACACCGTACTGAACTCAGCTGAAGTACTGATTGTTTGTGTTGATCCAACCATAATGAAGCCTCGTGCGCTTCCTAAGTCTATTGTCGCGGAGTTTAAGCAGTGACTGACATGAATATCCTTGATTTGTTCCTGAAGGCAAGCCTTCTGGTTAAACTTATCATGTTGATTTTGATTGGTTTTTCAATCGCATCCTGGGCCATCATTATCCAGAGAACGCGTATCCTCAATGCAGCTGGCCGTGAAGCGGAAGCATTTGAAGATAAGTTCTGGTCGGGTATTGAACTTTCTCGCCTGTATCAGGAGAGCCAGGGACGCCGTGAAAACCTGACCGGCTCCGAACAAATTTTCTATAGCGGATTCAAAGAGTTCGCTCGTCTGCATCGGGCAAACAATCATGCGCCGGAAGCCGTCGTGGAAGGGGCATCGCGTGCGATGCGTATCTCCATGAACCGCGAGCTGGAAAATCTTGAAACGCACATTCCTTTCCTCGGCACCGTGGGTTCTATCAGCCCGTATATCGGTCTGTTTGGTACCGTGTGGGGGATCATGCACGCCTTTATCGCGCTGGGCGCGGTGAAGCAGGCGACGTTGCAGATGGTTGCACCGGGTATCGCTGAAGCACTGATTGCGACCGCTATCGGTCTGTTTGCGGCAATTCCGGCGGTAATGGCTTACAACCGTCTGAACCAGCGCGTGAACAAACTGGAACTGAACTACGACAACTTTATGGAAGAGTTCACCGCGATTCTGCACCGTCAGGCGTTTACCAGCACCGAGAGCAACAAGGGGTAAACCATGGCCAGATCGCGTGGACGAGGTCGTCGCGAGCTCAAGTCCGAAATCAATATCGTGCCACTGCTAGACGTTCTGCTGGTACTGCTGCTGATCTTCATGGCAACAGCGCCCATCATTACCCAGAGTGTGGAAGTCGATCTGCCGGATGCGACAGAATCACAGGCGGTGAGCACCAATGACGATCCTCCGGTCATCATTGAAGTTTCCGGCGTAGGGCAGTACAGCGTGGTGGTTGAGAAAGATCGTATGGATCAGCTGCCACCTGAGCAGGTTATTGCCGAAGCGCAGCGTCGCCTGGAGTCAAATCCGAAAACGGTCTTCTTAATCGGTGGCGCGAAAGACGTACCCTACGATGAAATTATTAAAGCGCTGAACTTGCTACATAGTGCGGGTGTTAAGTCAGTTGGCTTAATGACTCAACCTATTTGATCATCCGCGTAGTTTTTGGGAACCGATAGTGTCAAAGGCAACCGAACAGAACGACAAGCTTAAGCGAGCGATAATCGTCTCCGCAGTGCTGCACGTTATTCTTTTTGCAGCGCTGATCTGGAGTTCGTTCGACGAGCATATTGATGCATCAGCAGGCGGCGGTGGAGGGTCTTCCATTGACGCCGTAATGGTGGACCCCGGTGCGGTAGTGCAAAACTATAATCGCGAACAACAGCAGAAGGCGAGTGCCAAACGGGCTGAAGAGCAGCGTGAAAAACAGGCGCAACAGCAGGCGGAAGAGCTGCGTGAAAAGCAGGCCGCCGAGCAGGAGCGTTTGAAGCAGCTTGAGAAAGAACGTTTGCAGGCGCAGGAAGCCGCGAAAGCACAGGCGGAACAGCAGAAGCAAGCCGAAGAGGCCGCGAAGAAAGCGCAGGAACAGCAAAAGCAGGCGGAAGAGGCGGCAGCAAAAGCCGCAGCGGATGCCAAAGCGCAGGCTGATGCCCAGGCAAAATTAGCAGCAGAAGCGGCGAAGAAAGCGGCTGCCGATGCCCAGAAGAAAGCTGAGGCCGAAGCCGCGAAGAAAGCCGCTGCGGATGCCCAGAAGAAAGCCGAAGCGGAAGCCGCGAAGAAAGCCGCTGCTGACGCACAGAAGAAAGCTGAAGCGGAAGCCGCGAAGAAAGCCGCTCAGGA
This sequence comes from Enterobacter sp. 725m/11, assembly GCF_011683705.1. Taxonomy (NCBI): domain Bacteria; kingdom Pseudomonadati; phylum Pseudomonadota; class Gammaproteobacteria; order Enterobacterales; family Enterobacteriaceae; genus Enterobacter; species Enterobacter sp. 725m/11. The sequence continues at coordinate 8,992 of NZ_JAAQOK010000013.1, forward strand.
CGCAGAGAAGAAAGCGGCTGCCGAGGCTGCGAAGAAAGCCGCTGCGGCTGAGAAGGCTGCTGCAGAAAAAGCTGCCGCCGCTGAAAAAGCCGCTGCTGATAAAAAAGCTGCAGCTGAGAAGGCCGCTGCCGATAAGAAAGCCGCTGCTGAAAAAGCGGCTGCTAAAAAGGCTGCTGCCGCTGAAAAAGCCGCGGCCGCCGCAGGGGTTGACGATCTGCTGGGGGATTTAAGCTCCGGTAAGAATGCACCGAAAACGGGCGGTGGTGCGAAAGGAAACAACGCAGCGCCGACCGGAAGTGGTAACACTAAGAGTAACGGTGCGACAGGGGCTGAAATCAACGGCTATGCCGCGCAGATTAAATCGGCGATTGAAAGCCGGTTCTACGATGCGTCTTCCTATGCCGGTAAAACGTGTACGCTGCGTATAAAACTGGCTCCGGACGGCATGCTGCTTGATATTAAGTCTGAAGGTGGCGACCCGGCTTTATGTACTGCGGCTCTGGCTGCAGCGCGTCAGGCGAAGATGCCTAAACCGCCTTCTCAGGCAGTCTACGAAGTCTTCAAAAATGCGCCGCTGGACTTCAAACCTTAAGTTACATTTTCCCCGTGCAAACGGGGAAAAATAGACCAGGTTTAGTCACAGGGTTCGGGTAGTTTTGTCTATTTGAGTTTGTTAACATTCTGCTAAATTATCGTGGGTAAGGTTACCCGGATAAGGGAGATATGATGAAGCAGGCATTACGTGTAGCATTTAGTTTTTTAATGCTGTGGGCAGCAGTCCTGCACGCAGAAGTACGTATCGAGATCACCCAGGGGGTGGACTCGGCACGCCCAATCGGTGTTGTTCCGTTCCAGTGGGCCGGTCCTGGCGCTGCACCTGAAGATGCCGGTGGCATCGTGGCGGCTGACCTGCGTAACAGCGGTAAATTCAACCCGTTAGATCGTTCTCGTCTGCCGCAGCAGCCGGGCAGTGCGCAGGAAGTCCAGCCTGCTGCATGGTCTGCGCTGGGTATCGATGCCGTGGTGGTGGGGCAGGTTACGCCTAACCCGGACGGTTCTTACAACGTGGCCTGGCAGCTGGTGGATACCGGCGGTGCACCGGGTACCGTTCTGGCACAGAACTCTTACAAGGTCACTAAACAGTACCTGCGCTACGCGGCACACGCGGCCAGCGACGCGGTATTCGAAAAGCTGACCGGTATTAAAGGTGCGTTCCGTACCCGTATCGCATATGTGGTACAGACCAACGGCGGTCAGTTCCCGTACGAGCTGCGCGTCTCTGACTACGACGGTTACAACCAGTTCCTGGTGAAACGCTCTTCACAGCCGCTAATGTCTCCAGCCTGGTCTCCGGACGGTTCTAAGCTGGCCTACGTGACCTTCGAAAGTGGTCGTTCTGCGCTGGTTATCCAGACGCTGGCTAACGGTGCGGTGCGTCAGGTAGCGTCGTTCCCACGTCACAACGGTGCGCCTTCCTTCTCTCCAGATGGGTCTAAACTGGCGTTTGCGCTGTCTAAAACCGGTAGCCTGAACCTGTACGTGATGGACATTGGCTCTGGCCAGATCCGTCAGGTGACCGACGGTCGCAGCAACAATACTGAACCATCATGGTTCCCGGACAGCCAAAACCTGGCGTTTACCTCTGACCAGGCAGGCCGTCCACAAATCTATAAAGTGAACATTAACGGCGGTGCTCCGCAGCGTATCACCTGGGAAGGTTCTCAGAACCAGAACGCAGACGTGAGCAGCGACGGTAAATTCATGGTAATGGTCAGCTCCAACGGTGGGCAGCAGCACATTGCCAAACAAGATCTGGTAGCGGGTGGCGTTCAAGTTCTGTCGTCAACGTTCCTGGATGAAACGCCAAGTCTGGCACCTAACGGCACTATGGTAATCTACAGCTCTTCTCAGGGGATGGGATCTGTGCTGAATCTGGTTTCTACAGATGGGCGTTTCAAAGCGCGTATTCCGGCAACTGATGGACAGGTAAAATCACCTGCCTGGTCGCCGTATCTGTAAATAATAATTAATTGATTACTAAAGGAATCATAGAAATGCAACTGAACAAAGTGCTGAAGGGGCTGATGATCGCTCTGCCTGTAATGGCAATCGCAGCGTGTTCTTCTAACAAGAACGCCAGCAATGACCAGAGCGGCGAAGGCATGATGGGTGCCGGTACCGGTATGGACGCGAACGGCAATGGCAACATGTCTTCTGAAGAGCAAGCGCGTCTTCAGATGCAGCAGCTGCAGCAGAACAACATCGTTTACTTCGATCTGGATAAATACGACATCCGTTCTGACTTCGCTGCGATGCTGGATGCTCACGCTAACTTCCTGCGTAGCAACCCATCTTACAAAGTCACCGTAGAAGGTCACGCGGACGAACGTGGTACTCCAGAGTACAACATCTCCCTGGGTGAACGTCGTGCTAACGCCGTTAAGATGTACCTGCAGGGTAAAGGCGTTTCTGCTGACCAGATCTCCATCGTTTCTTACGGTAAAGAAAAACCTGCAGTACTGGGTCACGACGAAGCGGCTTACTCCAAAAACCGTCGTGCCGTACTGGTTTACTAAGAGAATTGCATGAGCAGTAACTTCAGACATCATCTGTTGAGTCTGTCGTTACTGGTTGGAATAGCGGCCCCCTGGGCCGCTTTTGCTCAGGCACCAATCAGTAGTGTCGGCTCAGGCTCGGTAGAAGACCGGGTCACTCAGCTCGAGCGTATTTCTAACGCTCACAGTCAGCTTTTAACCCAACTCCAGCAGCAACTTTCCGATAACCAAAACGATATTGACTCTCTCCGTGGTCAGATTCAGGAAAGTCAGTATCAGCTTAACCAGGTTGTGGAACGTCAGAAGCAAATTTTATTGCAGATAGATAGCCTGAGCAGCGGCGGTGCAGCAGCACAACCCGCAGCGGGCGATCAAAGCGGCGCGGCAACCTCAGCGCCTGCGCCGTCTGCTGATGCTTCAGCCTCAACAGGAGCGCCTGTACAGAGCGGTGACGCGAATACGGATTACAATGCGGCCATTGCCCTGGTGCAGGATAAATCTCGTCAGGATGACGCGCTCGCTGCGTTTCAGAACTTTATCAAGAAATACCCTGACTCAACCTATCAGCCAAATGCGAATTACTGGCTCGGTCAGTTGAATTACAACAAGGGTAAAAAGGACGATGCGGCGTTTTATTTTGCCTCCGTGGTAAAAAATTACCCGAAATCGCCGAAAGCGCCAGATGCGATGTTTAAGGTTGGCGTGATCATGCAGGACAAAGGCGACACGGCGAAAGCCAAAGCGGTTTATCAGCAGGTGGTCGCAAAATTCCCGGGCACCGAAGGTGCTAAGCAGGCGCAAAAACGCCTGAATTCGATGGGATGATTATCGCATGACCAGAAATCGCGTTATTTCTGGTCGTGCAGCATGATTACTAAGCAGTTAAGTGATCTTCATCGAAATTTTTGTTGCGCAGAATTCTTAAATCAGTAATATATGCCGCCGTTGCCACGGGATATCAAACAACGTGAAAGCAGCATAAAAGTGGGTCGTTAGCTCAGTTGGTAGAGCAGTTGACTTTTAATCAATTGGTCGCAGGTTCGAATCCTGCACGACCCACCACTTAACGCAGTTCCGGCAGTACAGAGTGGGTGATTAGCTCAGTTGGTAGAGCATCTCCTTTACACGGAGGGGGTCGGCGGTTCGAGCCCGTCATCACCCACCACTCGGGTCGTTAGCTCAGTTGGTAGAGCAGTTGACTTTTAATCAATTGGTCGCAGGTTCGAATCCTGCACGACCCACCAATTTTATTGGTGCCGAGTGATAATTCAGGCAACACCCGAATGGGTCGTTAGCTCAGTTGGTAGAGCAGTTGACTTTTAATCAATTGGTCGCAGGTTCGAATCCTGCACGACCCACCAGCCTGAATAAATTAGCAGTACATCCCGCAAGGGGTCGTTAGCTCAGTTGGTAGAGCAGTTGACTTTTAATCAATTGGTCGCAGGTTCGAATCCTGCACGACCCACCAATGTAAAAAAGCGCCCTAAAGGCGCTTTTTTGCTATCTGCGATCTGGATGATTCGAACCTGCAGCAGGTTCGAGCCGAACGTAGTGAGGCACCGGAGCCGTTTACGGCGACGGCCCGAAGGGCGAGCGAAGCGAGTCATCCTGCACGACCCACCAGTGTAGAAAGGCGCCCTAAAGGCGCCTTTTTGCTATCTGCCGTACAACAAATGCTCCTCACATCTATTCCCGGTGACTTTTCACTCCAGATTCGCTATCTTGTTTAGTATATAAAACACAATTGCCCTGCGTTTTGCTTTGTCAGGCAAAAGAAAGGCAATATTGTTAAGCCAGTAAAACGAGAAGCCATAATGAGCGTGATGTTCGATCCTGAAGCCGCAATCTATCCGTTTCCGCCAAAGCCTGTGCCATTAAGCCAGGATGAAAAACAATTCTACCGCGAGAAGATCAAACGGCTTCTCAAAGAGCGCGATGCGGTGATGGTTGCCCATTACTACACCGATCCGGAAATCCAGCAGCTGGCGGAAGAGACCGGGGGCTGTATTTCTGATTCACTGGAGATGGCCCGCTTCGGTGCAAAACATCCCGCTTCCACGCTGCTGGTTGCAGGCGTGCGCTTTATGGGCGAAACGGCAAAGATCCTCAGCCCGGAAAAAACCATTCTGATGCCGACGCTCAATGCGGAGTGTTCGCTCGATCTCGGCTGCCCGATTGACGAATTCAACGCCTTCTGCGACGCCCATCCTGACCGGACCGTGGTTGTTTACGCCAACACCTCTGCGGCGGTAAAAGCGCGCGCAGACTGGGTGGTCACGTCGAGCATCGCCGTTGAGCTGATTGAGCATCTGGACAGCCTGGGTGAGAAAATTATCTGGGCCCCGGACCGCCATCTTGGCAATTACGTTCAGAAGCAGACCGGCGCTGACGTTCTCTGCTGGCAGGGCGCCTGCATTGTGCACGACGAATTCAAGACCCAGGCGCTGTCCCGTATGAAGGCGCTTTATCCTGACGCGGCCATTCTTGTGCACCCTGAATCACCGCAGTCGATTGTTGATATGGCCGATGCGGTTGGCTCAACCAGCCAGCTTATCAACGCGGCCAGGACGCTGCCACACAAGCAGCTCATCGTCGCGACCGATCGCGGTATCTTCTATAAGATGCAGCAGGCCGTACCGGAGAAAGAGCTGCTGGAAGCCCCAACGGCAGGTGAGGGCGCGACGTGCCGCAGCTGCGCGCATTGCCCGTGGATGGCGATGAACGGCCTGAAGGCCATTGCCGAAGGGCTCGAGACAGGCGGTGCAGCGCATGAAATTCATGTGGACGCCGCTCTGCGTGACGGTGCGTTAATTCCGCTTAACCGCATGCTGGATTTTGCGGCTACACTACGTACTTAATTCAAAAACGCCCTGGGGAAAAGATGGATTTTTTTAGCACGCAAAACATTCTGGTTCATATACCGATTGGTGCAGGTGGCTATGACCTGTCATGGATTGAAGCCGTAGGCACGCTGGCGGGGTTGCTGTGTATCTGGCTGGCAAGCCTGGAGAAGATCAGCAACTACGCGTTCGGGCTGATTAACGTCACGCTGTTTGCGATTATCTTCTTCCAGATCCAGCTTTACGCCAGCCTGCTTTTACAGCTGTTTTTCTTCGCCGCCAATATTTACGGCTGGTACGCCTGGTCCCGGCAGAACAGCCAGCAGGAGGCGGAGCTGCAGATCCGCTGGCTGCCCTTACCGAAAGCCATCGCCTGGTTTGTCGCCTGCGTCGTCGCCATTGGTTTGATGACCGTCTACATCAACCCGGTGTTTGCGTTCCTGACCCGCGTTGCCGTTTCGGTCATGTCCGCGATTGGCCTCAACGTGACGATGCCGGAGCTTCAGCCGGATGCCTTCCCGTTCTGGGATTCCTGCATGATGGTGCTGTCGATCGCGGCGATGGTCCTGATGACCCGTAAATATGTTGAGAACTGGTTACTATGGGTCATCATCAACGTCATCAGCGTGGTGATTTTTGCCCTTCAGGGCGTCTATGCCATGTCGCTGGAGTATCTGCTGCTGACCTTCATTGCCCTGAACGGCAGCCGGATGTGGATCAAGAGCGCGCGTGAGCGTGGCTCACACGCGCTTTCAAGCTAGTGGTGATGATGTGAATGGTCGGGCTGCGCCTCGTTAAGGTGGCAGTCCGGCCCGCTACAGGGCTGATACTCCATCTGGATGGTGGCGTGACCTATCTCATAGTGATGTTCAAGAAAGTGCTGGATGCGTTCAAGCAGCGCGTCGTGGTCGTGGGGCGGGATGACCTGGACGTGCAGCGTCATGACCGGCTTCTCGCCTACCAGCCAGACGTGCACGTGATGAACGTTACGCACTTCCGGGACAGTACGGCGCAGGTTTCGTTTCAGCTCGTCAATGTCCATTGATGCCGGCGCCCCTTCCAGCAGTTCATTGACGCTCTCCTTCAGCAGCCGCCAGGCGCTGCGCAAGACCAGACACGATACCAGCACGGAGAGAATGGGGTCGACAGGCGTCCAGCCGGTATAGAGGATCACCAGCGCGGCGACAATCGCCCCGACTGAGCCGAGCAAATCCCCCAGCACATGCAGAGCCGCAGCGCGAACGTTGAGGTTCTTTTCCCCGCTGCCGCGATGCAAAATCCAGAACGCCAGAATATTTGCCAGCAACCCCGCCACGGCAATCACCATCATTGTCGTTCCGGCGATGGGCTGCGGGTGCCTGAAACGCTGTACGGCCTCCCAGACGATAAGAACAGTAATAACCACCAGCGCGATGGCGTTAACAAACGCGGCAAGGGTGGTCAGCCTCAGCCAGCCGAAGGTATGACGCGCGTTGGGTGGGCGGCGAGCAAACTGCACCGCCAGCAGGGCGAAAAGCAGCGCTGCGGCATCGGTCAGCATATGTCCGGCATCAGCCAGCAGCGCCAGCGAGCCGGAAACCAGGCCGCCAATGACCTCGATAACCATAAACGTGGCCGTAACGCCAAAGGCCAGCATAAGTCGTTTTGCGTTGTCGTTGCCGGGAGAAGATGGGTGTGAGTGGGTGTGCGCCATGTCTGCTTTCCTGATTCGTTATTATTTTAGTGTAGCGTTTTTAACAGGTTACTCCAAAAAGAAAGGAGAGCCTGGGCTCTCCTTTCGCATTTGAAGCATCAAGAATTACTGGGTTGTGCCATCAGTTTTGGTATTGGCGTCGTTACCCACTTTGTCGTTCGGATCGGGACATTTGCCGTCCTTGCACATCGAGTTCTTATGAACCTCATCCGAGCTCATGTTGTCATGATTCATGGTGTCGGAAGCACTACCGTTCGGATGCAGCATGGTACCGCCGGTATTGGTATTGCCGGTATTGATTTGGCTGTTATCGACATTATTCGGGGCGATATTCTGTTTCGCATCAGGCGCAACCTGGCCTGCCGCTGCTGCCGCATTGGCATCACCGTTGCTGTCTGAAGCCCCCGTTTCTGCGGCCAGGACGCTGCCGCTGGCAAGGGTGAGTGTGGCAGTCAGGAAGAGGGTAGTCAGTTTTGTCATTTTCATGATGGTGCTCCTGTTCTTGTCGTTACGCTGGATAACATTCTCCAACAGTGCATCTTTTTAGAGGCGAAAGATTCCGCCTTACGGACTTACGTCAGTAGGGAATCGCGTTTAAGCGTTTAAAAATGGTTGTTACAGTTAAAAAGCTTAGGTTAGATCTCATTTTTCGCTATTTTGTGGCGATTTTTAGGCGAATTCCAGGAATTATCTGCGTGAAGTGTAAAACCGTGTTTACACTTCCTGGTCGACAAGATAGATTGAAAGGATTGCTTTCATTACTAAAGATATGGCAGAGCTGGAAAGAAGATGAATTATCAGAACGACGATTTACGCATCAAAGAGATCAATGAGTTATTACCTCCCGTAGCACTCCTTGAGAAATTCCCCGCCACTGAAAATGCCGCAAATACGGTTTCTCATGCTCGTAAAGCGATCCACAAGATCCTGAAAGGTAATGACGATCGTCTTCTGGTGGTGATTGGCCCGTGCTCCATTCACGATCCTGCCGCTGCGAAAGAGTATGCGGCGCGTCTGCTCACCCTGCGTGAAGAGTTAAAGGATGAGCTGGAAATCGTCATGCGCGTCTATTTTGAAAAACCACGCACGACCGTGGGCTGGAAAGGGCTGATTAACGATCCGCACATGGATAACAGTTTCCAGATCAACGACGGCCTGCGCATTGCGCGCAAGCTGTTGCTGGAGATCAACGACAGCGGCCTGCCTGCTGCCGGCGAGTTCCTGGATATGATTACGCCACAATACCTGGCAGACCTGATGAGCTGGGGCGCCATTGGTGCCCGTACCACTGAATCTCAGGTTCACCGCGAGCTGGCTTCCGGTCTCTCATGTCCGGTGGGCTTCAAAAACGGTACTGATGGCACCATCAAAGTGGCTATCGATGCCATCAACGCCGCGGGTGCGCCGCACTGCTTCCTGTCCGTGACCAAATGGGGTCACTCCGCCATCGTCAACACCAGCGGTAACGGTGATTGCCACATCATTCTGCGTGGCGGTAAAGAGCCAAACTACAGTGCAAAACACGTGGCAGAGGTGAAGGCCGGGCTGGAAAAAGCCGGGCTGCCACCGCAGGTAATGATCGACTTCAGCCACGCCAACTCCAGCAAGCAGTTCAAAAAGCAGATGGAAGTGGGGGCAGACGTCTGTCAGCAGATCGCTAACGGTGAGAAGGCGGTAATTGGGGTGATGATCGAAAGCCATCTGGTTGAAGGTAACCAGAACCTGGAAGGCAGCGAGCCGCTGGTGTATGGCAAAAGCGTCACCGATGCCTGCATTGGCTGGGACGATACCGATGCCATCCTGCGTCAGCTGGCGAATGCGGTAAAAGCGCGCCGCGGCTGAGTCCTCACGCACAAATAAAAAAGCGCGGAAGGCTCCGCGCTTTTTTTATGTCCGGCGAAAATTACTTCGCTTTACCCTGGTTCGCGACAGCCGCTGCTTTCGCTGCGATCTCGTCCGCGTTACCCAGGTAGTAATGTTTGATTGGTTTGAAGTTTTCGTCGAACTCATATACCAGCGGTACGCCAGTTGGAATGTTCAGTTCGAGGATCTCGTCTTCGCCCATGTTATCCAGGTATTTCACCAGCGCGCGCAGGGAGTTACCGTGAGCAGCGATGATCACGCGCTCACCGCTTTTCAGGCGTGGCAGAATGGTTTCGTTCCAGTAAGGCACAACGCGGTCGATGGTCAGCGCCAGGCTCTCGGTGGTTGGCAGCTCAGCATCGGTCAGTTTCGCGTAGCGCGGGTCGTGGCCCGGATAGCGCTCGTCATCTTTGGTCAGCTCTGGTGGGGTGACCGCGAAGCCGCGACGCCACTGTTTAACCTGCTCGTCGCCGTATTTCTCAGCGGTTTCCGCTTTGTTCAGACCCTGCAGCGCACCGTAGTGACGCTCGTTCAGTTTCCAGGATTTCTCAACCGGCAGCCAGGCCTGATCCAGTTCGTCCAGCACGTTCCACAGGGTGTGGATGGCACGTTTCAGCACAGAGGTGTAAGCAAAATCAAAGCTGAAGCCTTCTTCCTTCAGCAGTTTACCTGCTGCTTTTGCTTCGCTTACGCCTTTCTCGGACAGATCAACGTCGTACCAACCGGTAAAGCGGTTTTCGTTGTTCCACTGGCTTTCGCCGTGACGCACCAGGACCAGCTTAGTAATAGCCATCTCTTACTCCTCAAGCATTTTTAGAATGATAACAATTCTCATTATATTGCTGTGGCCGTGCCAGCAGCAACGCTTAACCCTAACCATAGCGAAAATAGTCTCTGAGTGTAAGATGCTTGTGAATCCAGGGTTAGGATTTTGTCAGCGATCGGCGCTATTTTCAGCAAGACGCGCAGAAAAAAGCCCTCCGATGGGAGGGCTGGAAATCATTTCGGAATAAAATGGTATTCCGTCACGCTAATGTACTCTTCACCGGGGCGCAGCACGCAGTCCGGCTGCGGCCATTCAGGATGATTGGGGCTGTCCGGCAGGAACTCGCTCTCAAGCGCAAGTCCTTGCCAGTCGCTGTACTCATTGTGTTCGCGCGCCGTCGTGCCGCCGAGGTAGTTGCCCGAGTAGAATTGCAGGGCAGGGGCGGTGGTATACACCGTCATCTGCAGTTTCTCATCGCTGGACCAGACCTGTGCGGCAGGCTGCTTCACATCACCTTTGGCGTGCAGCAGGAACGCATGATCGTAGCCTTTCACCTTGCGCTGATCGTCATCGCTCAGGAAATCCTGGGCGATAACTTTCGCGCTGCGGAAATCAAAGCTGGTCCCGCTCACGTCTTTCAGGCCCTGATACGGAATGCCCATCTCGTCAACCGGCAGATACGCGTCCGCCAGGATCTGCAGCTTGTGGTTACGCACGTCGCACTGGTTGCCGTCGAGATTGAAGTAGGCATGGTTAGTCAGGTTAACCGGACACGGCTTGTCGACCGTCGCACGGTATTCAATAGCGATACGGTTGTCGTCCGTCAGCGTAAAGCGCGCGGACGCGGTAAGGTTCCCCGGGAAGCCCTGATCGCCATCAAGCGAATCCAGCGAGAACAGCACTTCGCCGTCGTTTTGACGAACAATTTTCCAGCGGCGTTTATCAAACCCGTCCGGACCGCCGTGAAGCTGGTTCTCGCCCTGGCTTGGCAGCAGCGGGTACTGCACGCCGTCGAGCTCAAAACGGCTTTTCGCGATGCGGTTGGCATAGCGCCCGACGGACGCGCCCAGATAGGCAGACTGATTAACGTACTGCTCGGGTGAGGCGCAGCCCAGCAGGGTTTCGCGCACGCTGCCGTCCGGCATCGGTACGCGGGCAGAAAGCAGGGTCGCACCCCAGTCCATCAGCGTAACCACCATCCCCGCGCTGTTGCGCAGGGTTAACAGGCGATACGGCAGACCATCCGGTGCGAGGGTAGGTGTTTCGTTTAGCACTGTCCGGCTCCTTGTGATGCTTTACATACATAGAACGTTTCTTTGATGCCCGTTTGCGCTTCGTACTGCTTCGCCACGGCGTCCTGGACGGCAGGGACCAGCTCTTCCGGCACCAGCGCGACAATGCAGCCGCCAAAGCCGCCGCCCGTCATGCGCACGCCGCCTTTATCGCCAATAACCGCTTTGACGATGTCCACCAGGGTGTCGATCTGCGGCACGGTGATTTCAAAATCATCGCGCATGGAGGCGTGAGATTCCGCCATCAGCTCACCCATGCGCTTCAGGTCACCTTTCGCCAGCGCGGAGGCGGCTTCAACGGTACGGGCATTTTCGGTCAGCACGTGGCGAACGCGTCTGGCGACGACAGGATCCAGCTCGTGCGCCACTTTGTTAAATTCATCGAGCGTCACGTCGCGCAGGGCAGGCTGCTGGAAGAAGCGCGCGCCGGTTTCGCACTGTTCGCGGCGGGTGTTGTACTCGCTGCCCACCAGCGTGCGTTTAAAGTTACTGTTGATAATCACGACGGCCGCGCCTTTTGGCAGGGGAACGGCTTTGGTACCAAGCGAGCGGCAGTCGATCAGCAGCGCATGCTCTTTTTTGCCCAGCGCGGAGATCAGCTGGTCCATGATGCCGCAGTTGCAGCCCACGAACTGGTTTTCCGCTTCCTGACCGTTCAGGGCAATTTGCGCCCCGTCCAGCGGCAGATGATACAGCTGCTGGAAGACGGTTCCCACGGCCACTTCGAGCGAGGCCGACGAGCTTAAGCCCGCACCCTGCGGCACGTTGCCGCTGATGACTAAATCGGCGCCGCCGAAGTTTTTATTGCGCTTCTGCAGATGCTTCACCACGCCGCGCACGTAGTTAGACCACTGCTGGCTGTCGTGCGTCACAATCGGGGCATCAAGGGAAAACTCGTCCGTCTCATTACCGTAATCCGCCGCAATGACGCGGACTTTACGGTCATCGCGCTTCGCACAACTGATAACCGTCTGGTAATCGATGGCGCACGGCAGCACGAAGCCGTCGTTGTAGTCGGTGTGTTCACCGATCAGGTTGACGCGACCAGGCGCCTGAATTACGTGGGTGGCAGGGTAGCCAAATTTCTCAGCAAACAGGGATTGTGTTTTATCTTTCAGACTCATTTTTAGACTCCTGATTCGCGATAGTGGACGTCGCTGACGGCACGCAGACGCTCTGCCGCCTGTTCTGCCGTCAGATCACGCTGGGTTTCCGCCAGCATTTCATAGCCCACCATAAATTTACGCACCGTTGCAGAGCGCAGCAGCGGCGGATAGAAATGGGCGTGCAGCTGCCAGTGCTGATTATCTTCGCCGTTAAACGGCGCGCCGTGCCAGCCCATGGAGTACGGGAAGGAGCACTGGAACAGGTTGTCGTAACGGCTGGTCAGCTTTTTCAGCGCCAGCGCCAGGTCGTCGCGCTGCGCGTCGCTGAGATCGGTAATGCGCTGAACGTGCGCTTTCGGCAGCAGCAGCGTCTCAAACGGCCAGGCGGCCCAGTAAGGCACGACCGCCAGCCAGTGTTCGGTTTCCACTACGGTACGGCTGCCGTCGGACAGCTCGCGCTGGGTGTAGTCCACCAGCATGGGGGAGCCGTTTTCTGCGAAATAGTCCTTCTGGAGACGGTCTTCACGCTCGGCTTCGTTGGGCAGGAAGCTGTTCGCCCAGATCTGGCCGTGCGGATGCGGGTTAGAGCAGCCCATCGCCGCGCCTTTGTTTTCGAACACCTGCACCCACGGATAGCTCTGCCCCAGCTCAGCGGTTTGCGCCTGCCAGGTGCTGACCACCTCTTTCAGCGCGTCCACGCTCAGCTCCGGCAGCGTTTTGCTGTGATCGGGCGAGAAGCAGATCACGCGGCTGGTACCGCGCGCGCTTTCGCAGCGCATCAGCGGGTCGTGGCTCGCGGGGGCATCCGGGGTGTCGGTCATCAGGGCGGCAAAATCGTTGGTAAACACGAAGGTGCCTTTGTAGTCCGGGTTTTTATCCCCGGTCACGCGCGTGTTGCCCGGACAGAGGAAGCAATCCGGGTCGTGCTGCGGCAGGGTCTGTTTTGCAGGCGTCTCCTGCGCCCCCTGCCAGGGACGCTTGGCGCGATGCGGAGAGACCAAAATCCATTGCCCGCTTAGCGGGTTAAAACGACGATGCGGATGATCGACGGGATTAAACGAAGTCATGACGGATCCTTAGTCCGGATAACCCTGCGGGTGGCGTGACTGCCAGTGCCAGGTATCCTGTGCCATTTCATCAAGCGTGCGGGTGACACGCCAGTTAAGTTCTTTATCGGCTTTGGTGGCATCGGCCCAGTAAGCAGGCAGGTCGCCATCACGACGCGGAGCGAAGTGGTAGTTCACTGGCTTACCGCAGGCTTTGCTGAAGGCGTTAACCACGTCCAGCACGCTGCTGCCGACCCCGGCACCGAGGTTATAAATATGCACGCCCGGTTTGTCAGCCAGCTGCTGCATGGCTGCAACGTGGCCGTCTGCTAAATCCATCACGTGGATATAGTCACGCACGCCGGTGCCGTCTTCGGTGGGGTAGTCATTGCCAAAAATGGCCAGCGACTCGCGACGGCCTACCGCCACCTGGGCGATGTACGGCATCAGGTTGTTCGGAATGCCCTGCGGATCTTCACCCATATCGCCAGACGGATGGGCGCCGACCGGGTTGAAGTAGCGCAGCAATGCGATGCTCCACTCCGGCTGGGCTTTTTGCAGGTCGGTCAGGATCTGCTCTACCATCAGCTTGCTTTTGCCGTATGGGCTTTGCGGCGTACCGGTCGGGAAGCTTTCAACGTAAGGAATTTTTGGCTGATCGCCATAGACGGTGGCGGAGGAGCTAAAGATAAAGTTTTTGACGTTTGCCGCGCGCATGGCGGAGATCAGACGCAGGGTACCGTTGACGTTGTTGTCGTAATACTCAAGCGGTTTCGCAACGGATTCACCGACCGCTTTCAGACCCGCGAAGTGGATCACCGCTTCGATGGCGTGGTCGTGAAGGATCTCGGTCATCAGCGCTTCGTTGCGGATGTCGCCTTCCACGAAAGTCGGCTGTTTACCGCCAAGACGTTCAATCACCGGCAGCACGCTGCGCTTACTATTGCACAGGTTGTCGAGGATGATCACATCGTGACCATTTTGCAGCAGCTGCACACAGGTATGACTTCCGATGTAACCGCTACCACCTGTTACCAGAACTCGCATAATTCGCTCCATTGGGCTTATGGTATGTAATAACCATAGCATAACAGAGACGCGAAAAGTGTGACATGGGATAAAATAGTGGAATCGTTTACACTCGTTTTCACACTCGCTTTTTCGATGACGTAGAGCATTCTAGATCAAAGAGATAGCGATGTATTGATGCAAGTTATCTGAAAAGAGGAGGGCGGTGCCCTCCGCGGTTAATCTACGTTGCTGAGAAGGTAGCGATAACCCTCACCGTCCGCGACAAACTCGAGGCGGTGGGTGATGCAGGAGGGGGCATCTTCGGCATGGTGTGAAACGAACAGCAGCTGCGTTTCACCTTCGCTAATCAGCACGTCCACAAAGCGGCGGACCAGCTGTCGATTAAGCGGATCCAGCCCCTGCAGCGGCTCGTCGAGGATCAGGAGCGTAGGGTGTTTTACCAGCGCGCGAACGATCAGTGCCAGGCGCTGCTGCCCCCACGACAGGCTATGAAACGGCGCGTCAGCCACCCGGTTATCCATCCCCAGAATATCCAGCCACTGCTGGGCCAGCTTGTGCTGTTTATCTGACACCGCCTGATAAATGCCGATGGAATCAAAATAGCCGGAAAGGATCACGTTGCGTACCGTGGTACTGACCCGGTAATCCAGATGCAGGCTGCTGCTGACGTAGCCAATGTGCTTTTTAATATCCCAGATGGTTTCGCCGCTGCCGCGACGGCGGCCAAACAGCGTCAGATCGTTGCTGTAGCCCTGCGGGTGATCGCCGGTTATCAGGCTCAGCAGCGTGGATTTCCCCGCGCCGTTGGGACCGACAATCTGCCAGTGTTCGCCAGGATTAACCGTCCAACTGAGGTGATTCAGGATCGGTCGTTCGTCATAGGAGACTACGCCATCGCGCAGGACGATAAGCGGCTGCCGGGGATCGAGACCGTGGCGTGCTGCCAGCGCGTCGGGATCCGGCAGCGCAATGCCCGCCAGCTTTTCGCTGTGCGCAAGCTGGGCAATCAGCGCCTGTCGGAGCAGCGCGGATTTTTCTCCGGTTTCGATCAGGCTACAGTCTGCCAGCACGCCCGCGTTTTGCACGAAGTCAGGAATTTCATCGAAGCGGTTCAGCACCAGTACGATCGTATAGCCTTCCTGATTCAGAGAGTCCAGCAGGGCAGCCAGCTGGGCGCGGGAGTGGACATCCAGCCCGTCAAAGGGCTCATCCAGAATCAGCAGCTCCGGCTGGCTCATGAGCGCCTGGCACAGCAGCGTTTTCCGCGTCTCGCCGGTAGAAAGGTACTTAAAGCGCCGGTTCAGCAGCGCGGAAATGCCAAACTGTTCCGCCAGATGCTGACAGCGGGCAGGATCTTTCACCTCATCCTGAATAATTTCCGCCGCCGTGCGGCCGGTATCTTCTTCGCCAGGACTGAGTAAATCGGTATTGTTGCGCTGCCACTCGTCGCTGACCAGCTTCTGCAGCTGTTCAAAGGACAGGCGCGTCAGGCGCGTGAAATCGCTCCGGCATTCGCCTTTGAGAAGGGTAAGCTCTCCGGCCAGCGCGCGGGCCAGCGCGGATTTACCGCTGCCGTTAGTGCCGACAAACGCCCAGCTTTCACCCGCGCGTATTGTCAGATCGGCAATCGTCAGCGTTCGGGTATCGCCAAGACGAAACGTACCTTGCGAAATATGCAATGATGACATGATGTATCCCATTTTTTGCAGCAATAGATATCAGGGATACGCACTGTCGTCACGATTGTCAATGCGCTCAGCACAATGTGGCGATAATCACCCGGTCCGCGTTGAAATATGCGGTGACGACAGCACCTTCTTCTAAATCGTTCGCCTCGCTGAGCGGGACCGTGGCGCAAAGCGCCTGTCCGTCTGCCAGGGGCATCAGCACTTCGCACTGCTCCTTGCCGCGTTCTATATGGCTGATGGTTCCCCGCAGCTGGTTATCAGCCGCCTTTGCCTTGTCCGGGTCGCGTGTGATATTGACCCAGGGTGCTTTCAGCAACACCAGCACCTCTTTACCTTCATCCAGGTCAAGGCGCTCTGCGCTCTGGGCCGTTATCGCCGCTTTCAGACGGGTGACACCATCGGCAAGCAGGATCTCAACATGCTGCTGTACCTGGAGATTATCGCGCGCTGTCACCGTACCAAACCACTGGTTGCGGGCGCTGGTCTGCAACGAGAAACGGGAAATGGCGGCCAGCAAGCTGTCCAGCGGAACGTTGTCGTCGTCACTCAATACATCGAACGCTTTTTGCTGAATCTGGCCCAGGAGATCGTAGAGCTGAATCAGGCGCAGGCCGTAGCGTGTGACAACAGCACCTCCACCGCCTTTGCCCCCTGTGGCTCTGTCCACCAGCGGATGCTCGCTCAGGGTGTTCATGTCATTGATGGCATCCCAGGCGCTTTTATAGCTGATCCCGGCGTTCTTAGCGCCCTGGCTAATTGAGCCGGTTTGTTCTATCTGTTTAAGCAGGGCAATACGTCGGGGATCGGCGAAAAGCTTTTGCTGAAGTCGGAGAGTAAGAAGAATTTCGGCCTGCATAACAGTGTCCTGGCAAAAAGAATATTGTGACCCAAATGGTGCAGGGCGCAAAGGGCACCGCACAAAAGGGGATGTTTTTCTTACTTTTCAGGGTAGAATAGCCCATTCACAAAATCTGGAGAAAACCATGTTAGAGTTGTTGAAAAGTCTGGTATTCGCCGTGATCATGGTACCAGTAGTGATGGCCATCATCCTCGGTGCCATCTACGGCCTGGGTGAAGTGTTCAACGTCTTTTCGAATATCGGTCACCGAGACCGTGCGAAAAAGCAGCATTAATTTCCCACAAAACGCCCGGCTTGCCCGGGCGTTTTGCTCTCAAGCTTTTCTTACTTTCGCCGATATTATTTAACGTAACACACCGTGTTACCCCTTGAGCGGTACGAATTACCGCTGGGATCTCCCTGACGATACCGTTATATTAATATGTATATAACGCTACTCACAGGAGTTACAGATGGCACGTTCATGGGTACGCCTTTTCGCAGGGGCAACGCTGACGCTTTCACTTACCGGACACGCGCTGGCGGACGAAGGTAAAATTACGGTCTTTGCGGCGGCGTCGTTGACCAACGCGCTGCAGGATATTGCGGCGGCGTATAAAAAAGAGAAAAACGTCGAGGTAGTCTCCTCTTTTGCCTCTTCCTCTACGCTGGCACGGCAGATAGAAGCGGGCGCTCCGGCAGATCTGTTTATCTCTGCTGACCAGAAGTGGATGGACTACGCGGTGGAGAAGAAATCGATTGATGCGGCGACCCGCGAAACGCTGCTGGGCAATAGCCTGGTTGTGGT
The DNA here is from genome assembly GCF_011683705.1 of Enterobacter sp. 725m/11. Taxonomy (NCBI): domain Bacteria; kingdom Pseudomonadati; phylum Pseudomonadota; class Gammaproteobacteria; order Enterobacterales; family Enterobacteriaceae; genus Enterobacter; species Enterobacter sp. 725m/11. The sequence goes on from NZ_JAAQOK010000013.1 coordinate 26,519, forward strand.
TGCACCGAAGGCCAGCGTGCAGGGTGAAATCACCATCAACAAAGAGACAAACTGGACCCGCCTGCTGAACGGTGGCCGTCTGGCGGTGGGTGACCCGGAACACGTTCCGGCCGGGATTTACGCCAAAGAAGCGCTGCAAAAGCTGGGCGCGTGGGAGACCCTGTCACCAAAACTGGCCCCGGCGGAAGATGTGCGCGGCGCGCTGGCGCTGGTGGAGCGTAACGAAGCTCCGCTGGGCATTGTGTATGGTTCCGATGCCGTTGCCAGCAAGGGCGTAAAAGTGGTTGGCACCTTCCCGGAAGACTCCCACAAGAAAGTGGAATATCCTGTGGCGATTGTTGATGGACATAAAAATGCGACCGTAACGGCCTTCCGCGATTATCTGAAGGGGCCGGAGGCGTCCGCAATCTTTAAACGTTATGGATTTACGACTCACTGATGATACTGACCGATCCTGAATGGCAGGCTGTTCTGCTGAGCCTTAAAGTCTCTTCCCTGGCGGTTGCGCTGAGTTTGCCCTTTGGGATCTTTTTTGCTTGGCTACTGGTTCGCTGTCGGTTCCCCGGCAAAGCGCTGCTCGACAGCGTCCTTCATCTTCCCCTGGTTTTACCGCCCGTAGTGGTCGGTTATCTGCTGCTGATTTCGATGGGGCGACGCGGTTTTATCGGCGAAAAGCTCTACGACTGGTTCGGAATCACCTTTGCCTTTAGCTGGCGCGGTGCGGTACTGGCGGCGGCGGTGATGTCATTCCCGCTGATGGTCAGAGCGATCCGCCTCGCGCTGGAAGGCGTGGATATGAAGCTCGAACAGGCAGCCCGCACGCTCGGTGCCGGGCGCTGGCGCGTCTTTTTTACCATCACGCTTCCGCTTACGCTGCCGGGCATCATTGTCGGGACGGTGCTGGCGTTCGCCCGCTCGCTGGGCGAGTTTGGTGCGACCATCACCTTTGTGTCGAACATTCCCGGCGAGACGCGGACCATCCCATCGGCCATGTATACCCTGATTCAGACGCCAGGGGGAGAGAGTGCCGCAGCGCGGCTGTGCATCATCTCTATCGTATTAGCCCTGGTTTCGCTGCTGGTTTCTGAATGGCTGGCACGGCTAAGCCGCGAACGGATGGGGAAATAACGATGCTGGAACTGAATTTCACCCAGACGCTGGGAAACCATACCCTGACGCTTAACGAGACGCTGCCTGCAAGCGGCATCACCGCCGTCTTCGGCGTGTCGGGCGCGGGTAAAACGTCTCTGATTAACGCCATCAGCGGCCTGACGCGCCCGCAGTCAGGGCGCATTGTCCTGAACAACCGCGTCCTGAATGACGTGGAGAACAAGATTTACCTTTCGCCGGATAAACGCCGCATCGGCTATGTTTTTCAGGACGCGCGCTTGTTCCCGCACTACAGCGTGCGCGGCAACCTGCGCTACGGCATGGCGAAAAGCATGGCCGGGCAGTTTGATAAGCTGGTGACGCTTTTAGGCATTGAACCCCTGCTCGACAGGCTGCCGTCCTCGCTCTCCGGCGGGGAGAAACAGCGTGTGGCTATAGGCCGCGCGTTGCTGACCGCCCCCGAACTGCTGCTGCTCGACGAGCCGCTGGCCTCGCTGGATATTCCGCGCAAGCGTGAGCTCCTGCCGTACCTGCAGCGTCTGACCCGCGAAATTAATATTCCGATGCTCTACGTCAGCCATTCGCTGGATGAGATCCTGCATCTGGCCGACAAAGTGCTGGTGCTGGAAGAGGGCTGCGTGAAGGCCTTCGGCAACCTGGAAGAGGTGTGGGGCAGTAGCGTGATGCACCCCTGGTTACCCAGGGAACAGCAGAGCAGCATCCTGAAGGTGAGCGTTCTGGAGCATCATCCGCACTACGCGATGACCGCCCTGGCGCTGGGCGACCAGCATCTTTGGGTCAATAAGATCGACAAACCGTTGCAGTCCGCGCTGCGGATCCGCATCCAGGCATCGGACGTCTCGCTGGTGCTGCAGCCGCCGCTGCAAACCAGTATTCGAAATATTCTGCGCGCCAAAGTGGCGGAGTGTTTTGATGATAACGGGCAGGTAGAGGTGAAGCTCGACGTGGGCAGCAGGACGCTCTGGGCGCGCATCAGCCCGTGGGCCAGGGATGAGTTGGCAATCAAGCCCGGCCTGTGGCTTTACGCGCAAATCAAGAGCGTTTCGATCACCGCCTGATTACAGCAGGTGGGTATAAATGTACTGCGCGATGCTATCGGTGGTGTTGTCGCCAATCACCACGTTAGCGCGCGCTTTTACCGCGTCGTCGGCATTGCCCATCGCCACGCCCGTACCGACGGCTTCCAGCATGCTGATGTCGTTGTAGTTGTCGCCGAAGGCGATCGCGTCCTGCATTGACCAGCCCTGCGATTCCACGTACTGCTTCAGACGCTTGCCTTTGCTGTTGCCTTTGCGGGCAATATCCACCTGATCGTGCCAGGACCATTCGCACTCCAGCCCCAGCGTGTCCTCGACGTGTTTCGCGAAGGTATTCAGCTTGGTGGTGTCTTCATCCGTCAGGGCAAACTTCCAGATAGCCTCAACGTCCTGGGCCGCCTGACGCAGAGAGGAAACCTGGGTAAAGACCGGACGCTGCGCTTCTGGCAGGGACAACGCCCAGTTGCTGGTGCGTACCACATGGCCGGTTGGGCGCTCGTACACCATCGCGTTATCCACATACATCAGGCCGTGAACGTTATGCTCATCCAGCAGATCAATCAGCTGCAGCGCCTGGGGAACCGGTAGCGGGTCGGAGGCTAAAACCTTTTTTGCCTGATAATCATACAAATAAGTGCCATTACAACAAATTGCAGGTGTATCCAGCGCCAGTGCCTGATAAAAAGGGTGAATGGCAACGTGATGTCGACCCGTTACGATAAGGAGTTGATATCCCACTTCCTGCGCGCGTTTAAGCGCTTCAAGGGAGGAGGGGAGCAGGGTTTTCTGAGGGGTAAGTAATGTTCCGTCTAAATCCAGTGCAATCACACGCGAGGTCATTTGTTCTTCCGGGTTAATGTTGAATTTTAGGTCTCAGGGGATGTTACACCGAGAGTAAATCGCTGCAAAATTCCTGGCTAAAATTCAGCATTCACCGTTAAAAATAATCACTTTCACGTGCAGTGAGGAAAGGAGTATTCATGAAACAAACCGTTTATACCGCCAGTCCTGAAAGTCAGCAGATCCACGTCTGGCGCTTGAATGCAGAAGGTTCGCTCACGCTGGTTCAGGTTGTTGATGTGCCGGGCCAGGTGCAACCGATGGTCGTCAGCCCGGATAAACGTTTCTTATACGTGGGTGTGCGCCCGGAGTTTCGCGTGCTGGCCTACCGCATCTCTCCTGACGACGGCGCGCTGACCTACACCGCTGAAGCGCCACTGCCGGGCAGCCCAACCCACATCTCGACCGATCGTAAAGGCCGCTTCATTTTTAGCGGTTCTTACAATGCCGGTTGCGTCAGCGTGACCCGTCTTGACGATGGTATTCCGGTAGAAACTGTCGACGTGGTGGAAGGGCTGGAAGGCTGCCATTCGGCGAATATCTCCCCGGACAACCGCACGCTGTGGGTGCCTGCGCTGAAGCAGGATCGAATCTGCCTGTTCACCCTGAGCGACGATGGTCACCTGGTGGCGCAGAATCCTGCTGAAGTCACCACCGTTGAGGGCGCAGGTCCTCGCCATATGGTATTCCACCCGAACCAGCAATATGCCTACGTCGTTAACGAACTGAACAGCTCGGTGGACGTATGGGAGCTGAAAGATCCAAACGGCCAGATTGAGTGCGTGCAGACGCTGGATATGATGCCGTCTGACTTCTCTGACACTCGCTGGGCGGCAGATATTCACATCACGCCGGATGGTCGCCATCTGTACGCCTGCGACCGCACCTCCAGCCTGATTACCGTGTTTAGCGTCTCCGAAGATGGCAGCGTGCTGGCTATTGAGGGCTTCCAGCCAACGGAAACCCAGCCGCGCGGCTTTAATATCGATCACAGCGGTAAATACCTGATTGCGGCGGGACAGAAATCCCACCACATCGCGCTGTATGAAATCAAAGGCGAGCAGGGCCTGCTGGAAGAGAAAGGACGCTATGCGGTAGGTCAGGGGCCAATGTGGGTGGTGGTTAACGCTCACTAAGCGGCTTAAAACAAAAAAACCTCGCGGATGCGAGGTTTTTTTATGCCCGGTGGTAGCCGGGTGAGCACATCAAAACGTAACCAACAGGGTCATCATAATGTCGACTCAAGGCGATGTAAATTCATCGTCAACGAACAAAGGAGAACACGGAATGATCAGTAAATAGTATATAAATAATAATCAGTCACTTAAGTGCTTTTGCTTTATAAATTCCTAAATTGGTTTTAACTGTTTTTATGTACAGTAGTGATTTGATATCATTCTGTGCGTTGGTTCGATGTGTTGCAGTTCCGCAATTCAGGATCCTTTTTAAGTCCTGGCTGTCGGGTGGTGCCGACGGTGCCTAAACTGCGGAGCACATCAAAACATAACCAACACACCTCTGGTGACAGGCAGCGGAAAGATAAACCAGAGGAGAAGTGCTCTATACCAAAGGAGTGGCGTATGAGCGGTGTGGAATGGGCAATTCTGTTCCTGCAACTCATGGTTGCGATTATGCAACTATTGGATGCGTATCTTAAGTTTGGAGCCTGACGCATTCAGTCGCAGTAAAAAGGGGGATTAAACTCCCCCTTTTACTCTCATCTCGTTACTGCTTCGGCTCAGCAACCACGTTGCTGCCCAGACCGCGGTTGTTGTATTCCCACATGCGGTTGAAGTTCGCGTCGTTCAGGTTGCGCTGCACGTTTCCTTTATCGTCCACCGCACCGGTGTTGCCGGAGAACGGACGTTTGGAGACAGCCGCATCAGCCCACGGCTTCGCCACGTTAAAGCCTTCGTTGATCACGCTGTCGCGGATAACGACCTGGCCGTTGGTCGCAGAGTCCACGTCCAGGGAGCGGCCCAGCTGCGCCACGCCGTCACCGGCCGCGTTAAAGCGGCTGTTCACGGCCAGGAAGCCGTAAAACAGGTTAGACTGGGTTGCCGGAGCAAACACATAGCCTTCCTGCTGGGTACGGGAATTCACCACGCGGAAATCGGTGTTATCAAACACCACCGCGCCGCGACCGGACACCAGATCCACGTCACCTTCAACGTAGCTGTTGGTCACCAGCGTGCGGGTCAGACGGTTGTTCTGCAGCGTGTTCTGTACGCCGCTGTTGGTCACGAAGAAGGTGTTCTGACGGCCCAGAATATTGACGTTGTTAATCTGCACCTTATCGCCGTCGCTACGCAGCGCCACGGCCTGATGGTTACCGGCATCCACGCTGTCACCCAGGGTATTCTGAATGGTCAGGTTCTGCAGTTGCAGGCCATTATTCTGCGACCAGAACACCGCCGAGCACATCACGCCAATGGTGGCGGAACGCTTGCTCTGGCAGTTATCAAACATATACCACGCCGGTTTGCCCGGCATATATTTGCCTGCCGGGTTCACCAGGTGACGCCAGGCGGTGCTGTCGATTTCGGAATCAATCGCCAGGCCAATTTTTACGTCGATGGCTTTTTCACCCAGACCGTAAATCGTAATGCTGCCAGGAGCCGCCGGAACATACACGGTGCCTTCGTATTCACCCGGCAGGATCGCGATGTACTGGCGAGACGCGCTGTGTTTAGTGATTGCCGCGTCAACCGCTGCCTGGATAGTGGTATGCGTTACGCCCTGCGCGCCAGCCGGGCCAACAACGAAGTCAGGCTGTTTAGGCAGGTTAATAGAAGACGGTGTCCACGGCGCGGCGTTAGGATCCATCGCCGAGAAGTAATGGGTGCGGTCGAAATTCTTCGCTTCATCCGCGGACAAAATCGGGCGGGAGGCGGTACCGGGCGCTACCTGCTCAGAAGGACGCTGATCCGGTGGTGTAGAACTGCATGCGGATAATGTCACGCCAAAGGCGAGCGCTAACGCCAGACGGGAAATCCTGGAAATGTTCAAGGTGAAGCTCCTGGGTATGCAAGTCTTTACGGGATAGACGAAATAGCCTGCTTTTTTATACTAAGTTGAGCGAAACGGGAAGATAAAAAGGGTAAAAGTTGCATTTTTTGCCCGGAGGTGACGGGAAAGTCATCACAAATAAATAACATTTTCCCTTAAGGCGGTTGACAGCAGACGATGGATGCAAATAAATGTCTATACAACCCATGACAAGTGGAATGCCCATGCAGCTTCAACCTGACGATGTTATATGGCGAAATGCGCGCCTGGCAACAATGGTTCCCGATACATCCGCGCCTTATGGCCTGAAAGAGCAGCACGCGCTGGTCGTGCGCGGCCAAACTATCCTTGGCGTGCTTCCTGAATCTGACCTTCCTTCCGGACACCGTCACGTCATCGATCTTGAGGGACGTCTGGTCACGCCTGGCCTGATTGACTGCCATACCCATCTGGTATTTGGCGGCGACCGCGCGGCGGAGTGGGAACAGCGTCTGAACGGCGTCTCTTACCAGACCATCAGCGCTCAGGGGGGCGGGATTAACGCCACCGTGACGGCAACGCGCAGCAGTTCCCTGGAAACCCTGCTGAAACTGGCGCAGCAGCGGCTCCAGCGTCTGATGAATGAAGGTGTAACGACCGTTGAAATCAAATCGGGATACGGACTCAACGCCGAGGCCGAAGAGAAGATGCTGCAGGTTGCCCGCCAGCTGAGCCTCAATAACCCGGTTGATATCAGCCCAACGCTGCTGGCGGCCCATGCGGTTCCGCCGGAATACCGACAGGATCCGGATGCGTATCTCACGCTGGTCTGTGAGCAGATCCTACCCACGCTGTGGCAAAAAGAGTTATATGAAGCAGTAGACGTGTTTTGTGAAAACGTCGGCTTTACCCCGTCGCAAACCGAGCGCCTCTTCCAGGCCGCCGCCGCGCTCGGTATCCCGGTGAAAGGGCATGTTGAACAGCTGTCGAATCAGGGCGGAGCGGCGCTGGTCAGCCAATATAACGGACTGTCGGCCGATCATATCGAATATCTCGACGACGCGGGCGTTCAGGCGATGGCGCAAAGCGGTACGGTTGCGGTACTGCTCCCCGGCGCGTTCTATTTTCTGCAGGAGCGCCAGCGTCCGCCGGTTGATCAGCTCCGAAAACGTGGTGTGCCGATGGCCGTCGCCACCGACTATAACCCCGGCACCAGCCCGTTTGCCAGCCTGCACCTGGCGATGAATATGGCCTGCGTCCAGTTTGGCCTCACCCCTGAAGAGGCCTGGGCTGGCGTCACGCGGCATGCGGCGCAGGCGCTGGGCCGCGGCGCAACGCACGGGCAGCTGCAGTCGGGGTTTGTCGCTGATTTTATCGTCTGGGATGCTCACCACCCGGTGGAGATGGTCTACGAGCCGGGACGCAATCCGCTGTATCAACGTATTTTCCGTGGGGAGGCAGTATGAAGTTATGGCGGCCCGTCGCCGAAACGGTCTGGCAGGGGCGAGACGACAGCGCCGAAGCCAGCAATGCAACGCGCATTTTCCAGACGATACAACAGCAGGCGCAGTTCACGCCGCTTTCATCCGGCATCGCGCTGATAGGCTTTGAATGCGATGCAGGGGTTAAACGCAATCAGGGCAGGCCCGGCGCCGCGCAGGCCCCTGATATTCTGCGCAAAGCGCTGGCGAATATGGCAAGCCATCAGGGACACGAACGGCTGGCGGATATGGGCTCGGTGTACGTTGAAGGCGATGAGCTTGAACACGCGCAGCGGGCGTTAAGCCATGCCGTGACGGCCTGCCAGCAGTCCGGGATGCGCACGCTGGTTTTTGGCGGCGGGCATGAAACTGCCTGGGCGCATGGACGGGGTGTTCTGGATGCATTCCCCGGCGAGCGCGTGGCGGTGATAAACCTGGATGCGCATCTCGATCTGCGCAAGGCCGACCGGGCGACGTCCGGCACGCCGTTTCGCCAGCTGGCGCATTACTGCGCTGAGCGCGGGCGGGCATTTCAGTACGCCTGCTTTGGCGTGAGCCGGGCGGCGAACACGCAGGCGCTGTGGGATGAGGCCGAGCGCCTGAACGTCACGCTGGTGGAGGATCTTCATTTCAGACGCGAGGCATTATCGGCGCTGGAAAAGGTGCTGGCGCAGGCCGATCGTATCTATCTGACAATCGATCTGGACGTCCTGCCCGCGGGCGAAATGCCTGCCGTTTCCGCCCCTGCGGCGTTAGGCGTCCCGGCAATGGATCTAATGCCGGTTATTGAACAAATCTGCCGCAGCGGTAAGCTGCAGGCCGCCGATCTGGTAGAGTTTAACCCGCAGTACGATCGGGACGGACAGGGCGCAAAGCTCGCCGCCCGTCTGGCCTGGCAAATTGCTCACTGGTGGGCATAACACTATTAAAGGAGTCATGATGTTTTCACGCTCACCCCTGCCGCAACCGAGCCCGCCCGCGCCATTCTATGAAAAGGTGAAGCAGGCGATCAGCGAAAAAATCGCCACCGGCGTCTGGCGCCCGCACGATCGCATTCCGTCGGAGGCCGAGCTGGTGGCGCAGTTCGGTTTTAGCCGGATGACCGTCAACCGGGCGCTGCGCGAGCTCACCGACGAAGGACTTCTGGTGCGCCTGCAGGGCGTGGGGACGTTCGTGGCGGAACCGAAAGGGCAGTCCGCCCTGTTTGAAATCCGCAGCATTGCCGATGAGATAACCTCGCGTAATCATCAGCACCGCTGCGAAGTGCTGGTGCTGGAAGAGACTCAGGCCAGCGCCGAGCAGGCCGTTGAGCTAAATGTCAAAGAGGGTAGCCGCATCTTCCACTCTGTGATGGTGCATTTTGAAAACGACATTCCGGTGCAGATTGAAGATCGCTGCGTCAACGCAGAGCGGATACCGGAATACCTGAACCAGGATTACACCCACACCACGCCGCACGCGTATCTCTCGCTCGTTGCACCGCTCACGGAAGGGGAGCACATTGTGGAGGCCGTACGCGCGACGCCGCAGGAGTGCGAGCTGTTGCGCATTAAAGAACACGATCCGTGCCTGCTGATCCGCCGTCGTACCTGGTCATCATCGCATATCGTGTCGCATGCCCGACTGCTTTTCCCGGGGAACCGTTACCGGCTGCAGGGCCACTTTATGTCATAAGTTTTATAAGCGTGATCGCTAACGCAATATAACAAAATTGTATCTTTTTTGTTAAATCCGACCTTGTGTGTGCTTGTCTATACAAGTATATCTAAATGCATCATCTGTCCCTTATGAGGAGCACACAATGTCGTCAGGTAAATACCGCCAGCAGGACGTCCGCGCCGCGCGCGGCACCACGCTTACTGCCAAAAGCTGGCTCACCGAAGCCCCGCTGCGCATGTTGATGAACAACCTTGATCCTGAGGTGGCGGAAAACCCCCACGAACTGGTGGTCTACGGCGGCATAGGCCGCGCCGCACGCAACTGGGAATGCTATGACGCAATTGTAAAATCCCTGACCGAACTCGAACACGACGAAACCCTGCTGGTGCAGTCCGGCAAGCCGGTTGGCGTATTCAAAACCCATAAGAACGCGCCGCGCGTGCTGATCGCCAACTCTAACCTCGTGCCACACTGGGCCACCTGGGAACACTTCAACGAGCTGGACGCGAAAGGGCTGGCGATGTATGGCCAGATGACCGCCGGGAGCTGGATCTACATCGGCAGCCAGGGGATTGTGCAGGGCACCTACGAAACCTTCGTGGAAGCGGGGCGTCAGCACTATAACGGCTCGCTGAAGGGCCGCTGGGTGCTTACCGCCGGTCTGGGCGGGATGGGTGGCGCGCAGCCGCTGGCCGCCACGCTGGCCGGCGCGTGCTCGCTGAACATTGAATGCCAGCAGAGCCGCATTGATTTCCGTCTGCGTACCCGTTACGTCGACGAACAGGCCGAGAATCTTGATGACGCGCTGGCGCGCATCAAAAAATACACGTCCGAAGGCAAAGCGGTGTCGATTGCCCTGTGCGGCAACGCGGCGGATATTCTGCCGGAGCTGGTTGCCCGCGGCGTGCGTCCGGATCTCGTTACCGACCAGACCAGCGCCCATGACCCGCTGCACGGTTACCTGCCAAAAGGCTGGACGTGGGAAGACTACCAGCAAAAAGCGGAAACCGACCCTGAAGGCACGGTACTGGCGGCTAAGCGTTCGATGGCGGAACACGTCTCCGCGATGCTGGCTTTCAGCCAGTTAGGTATTCCAACCTTTGACTACGGCAACAACATCCGCCAGATGGCGAAAGAGATGGGCGTGAATAACGCCTTCGACTTCCCCGGCTTCGTGCCTGCCTATATCCGTCCGCTGTTCTGCCGCGGCATCGGCCCGTTCCGCTGGGTGGCCTTGTCCGGCGATCCGCAGGATATCTACAAAACTGACGCTAAAGTGAAGGAGATCGTCGCAGACGACGAACACCTGCACCACTGGCTGGATATGGCTCGCGAACGCATCAGCTTCCAGGGCTTGCCGGCGCGCATCTGCTGGGTAGGGCTGGAGTGGCGGCAAAAGCTGGGTCTGGCCTTCAACGAAATGGTGCGCAGCGGTGAAGTCTCCGCGCCTATCGTCATTGGCCGCGACCATCTGGACTCCGGCTCCGTCGCCAGCCCGAACCGTGAAACCGAAGCCATGCGCGACGGATCTGACGCGGTCTCCGACTGGCCATTGCTTAATGCCTTGCTGAATACCGCCAGCGGCGCCACCTGGGTCTCTCTGCACCACGGCGGCGGCGTCGGGATGGGCTTCTCCCAGCACTCAGGGATGGTCATCGTCTGTGACGGAACCGATGAAGCGGCCGCGCGCATCGCCCGTGTGCTGCACAACGACCCGGCAACCGGCGTGATGCGTCACGCGGATGCGGGTTACGAGATTGCCATTGACTGTGCCAAAGAGCAGGGACTGAACCTGCCGATGATCCCTGCCACACAAGGAAAGCATGCATGAACGCGTTAACTCTCACTCCCGGCTCGCTGACGCTCAAACAGCTGCGTAACGTCTGGCGCCAGCCGGTCACCCTTTCACTAGATGAAAGCGCCCACGCCGCGATAAACGACAGCGTCGCCTGTGTAGAAGCGATTGTTGCCGAAGGGCGCACCGCCTACGGGATTAACACCGGCTTTGGCCTGCTGGCGCAGACCCGCATCGCCACGCACGATCTGGAAAACTTACAGCGTTCGCTGGTGCTGTCGCACGCGGCAGGCGTCGGCCAGCCGCTGGATGATGAGATTGTCCGTCTGATGATGGTGCTCAAAATCAACAGCCTGGCGCGCGGTTTCTCGGGCATTCGCCTGAGCGTGATCCAGGCGCTGATGGCCCTGGTGAATGCAGAAGTCTATCCGTGGATCCCGGCAAAAGGCTCCGTCGGCGCCTCCGGCGATCTCGCCCCGCTGGCGCACATGTCGCTGCTGCTGCTGGGTGAGGGCAAAGCGCGCTGGCAGGGCGAGTGGCTCCCTGCGAAAGAAGCGCTGGCAAAAGCCGGCTTAACGCCAATCACTCTCGCGGCAAAAGAGGGGCTGGCGCTGCTCAACGGCACGCAGGCGTCGACGGCCTTTGCGCTGCGCGGCCTGTTTGAAGCGGAAGATCTCTTTGCCTCGGCGGTGGTGTGCGGTGCGCTGACCACCGAGGCGGTGCTCGGCTCGCGTCGTCCGTTTGACGCGCGTATTCACGCGGTGCGCGGCCAGCGCGGGCAGATTGATGCCGCCGCCATGTACCGCCACGTGCTTACCGACACGAGTGAGATTGCGGATTCACACCATAACTGCGAGAAGGTGCAGGATCCGTATTCCCTGCGTTGTCAGCCGCAGGTGATGGGCGCGTGCCTGACGCAGTTGCGCCAGGCGGCGGAAGTGTTGCTGGTGGAGGCCAACGCGGTCTCCGACAACCCGCTGGTATTCGCCGAGGAAAACGAGGTGGTCTCCGGGGGCAACTTCCACGCCGAGCCGGTGGCGATGGCGGCGGATAATATCGCGCTGGCGATTGCCGAAGTCGGGGCGTTGTCCGAGCGCCGCATCGCGCTGATGATGGATAAACACATGTCCCAGCTGCCACCGTTCCTGGTGCGTAACGGCGGGGTTAACTCAGGCTTTATGATCGCTCAGGTGACGGCCGCAGCGCTGGCAAGTGAGAACAAGGCGCTGTCGCACCCGCACAGCGTGGACAGCCTGCCAACTTCGGCGAATCAGGAAGATCACGTGTCGATGGCCCCGGCGGCCGGGCGTCGTCTGTGGGAGATGGCCTCCAACACCCGCGGCGTGCTGGCGGTGGAGTGGCTGGCGGCGTGTCAGGGTATCGATCTGCGCGAAGGGCTTAAATCCAGCCCGCTGCTGGAGCAGGCGCGCCATGTGCTGCGCGAGCACGTCACGCATTACGATGACGACCGCTTCTTTGCGCCGGATATTGATAAGGCGATGCAGCTTCTGGAAGAGGGACGCCTTGTAGGACTGCTACCTTCGGTGCTGTGATGTTTTGCCCGGTGGCGCTGCGCTTACCGGGCCAACAAATGCGAAATCCAGGCCGGGTAAGGCGTAGCCGCCACCCGGCTTTTTTCAGGAATACATCGCCGTAATCGACGCGCTCCCCAGGGAATGGAAATGCACGTTAAACCCGACCATCGCGCCGCTCGCGCCTTCATCGACCTCAATCTTCTCCACATCCAGCGCGTGCACCGTGAAGATATAGCGGTGGGTTTCCCCTTTTGGCGGCGCCGCGCCGCCGTAGCCCGCTTTACCAAAGTCAGTGCGCGTCTGAATGGCACCTTCAGGCAGGGCAACCAGGTCTGAACCGGAACCCTGCGGCAGCACGCGCGTGTCGGCGGGCAGGTTCGCCACAACCCAGTGCCACCAGCCCGAGCCGGTCGGCGCGTCCGGGTCGTAGCAGGTCACGACAAAGCTTTTGGTTCCTGCAGGAACGTCGTCCCACGCCAGGTGCGGGGAGATATTATCCCCCTGATAGCCCATGCCGTTGAAAACGTGGCGTTCGGGGAGTTTTTCACCGTCGCGCAGATCTTTACTGATGATTTTCATACGGTTTACCCTCGTTATTCACTCGTTCAGGAAGTGTAACGCATGGGATTAAATCGCGAAATGCGCGGGAATGTTAACGGCTGTTACGACCGCGTCGGTTAATTTACGCAGCTGCTCCGGCGTGATGCTGTACGGCGGCATGAGGTAGATAAGCTTGCCGAAAGGCCGCACCCAGACGCCCTGCTCAACGAAGAAGCGCTGCAGCGCCGCCATGTTCACCGGGCGGGTGGTTTCAATCACCCCGATGGCACCCAGCACGCGCACGTCCGCCACAAAATTCGCCCCCGAGGCGGCGCTCAGCTCTCCTTTCAGCTGTGCCTCAATCGCCGCAACCTGCGTCCGCCACTCGCCGCTCTCCAGAATGGCGAGGCTTTCGCTTGCCACGGCGCAGGCCAGTGGGTTGCCCATAAACGTCGGGCCGTGCATAAAGCAGCCCGCCTCGCCGTCGCTGATGGTGTCGGCAACCTGACGAGTGGTGAGGGTGGCGGAGAGCGTCATGGTGCCGCCAGTCAGCGCTTTACCCAGACACAGAATATCCGGCGCAATGCCCGCGTGTTCGCAGGCAAACAGCTTGCCGGTGCGGCCAAAGCCGGTGGCAATTTCATCGGCAATCAGCAGAATGCCCTCGCGGTCGCACATCTTGCGAATGCGCCTCAGCCATTCCGGATGGTACATCCGCATTCCGCCCGCGCCCTGCACGATCGGTTCGAGAATAACGGCGGCGATTTCATGGCGATGCGCCGCCATCAGCCGCGCGAAGCCCACCATGTCCGTCTCGTTCCACTCGCCGTCGAAGCGGCTTTGCGGCGCAGGGGCAAACAGGTTTTCCGGCAGATAGCCCTTCCACAGGCTGTGCATGGAGTTGTCCGGATCGCAGACCGACATCGCCCCGAAGGTATCCCCGTGATAGCCGTTGCGGAAGGTGAGGAACCGCTGGCGCTTTTCGCCCTTCGCATGCCAGTACTGCAGCGCCATCTTCATCGCCACTTCCACCGCCACGGAGCCGGAATCCGCCAGGAACACGCACTCCAGCGAGTCAGGCGTCATCGCCACCAGGCGACGGCATAAATCCACCGCGGGCTGATGGGTGATTCCGCCAAACATCACGTGCGACATCTGGTCAATCTGGGCCTTCATCGCCGCGTTCAGGCGCGGATGGTTGTATCCGTGAATGGCCGCCCACCAGGAGGACATTCCGTCAACCAGCCGCTCGCCGCTGGCGAGATGCAGCTCGCAGCCGTGGGCAGAGGCCACCGGATAGACGGGAAGGGGGCGGGTAGTGGAGGTGTAAGGGTGCCAGATATGCTGCTTGTCGAAGGCGAGATCGTCCTGGGTCATAATCGACTTGTAAACCATTTTGAAAAGTTTTAGGTTTACGAGTATAAACCGAACCGAAAATTAACAAAACCCTTTGGAGAAGCCCAATGGCTCACCACGCACGCTGGACGATGTCGCAAGTTACTGAATTATTCAACAAACCTTTCCTTGAGCTGATGTTCGAAGCCCAACAGGTGCATCGTCAGCACTTCGATCCTCGCCATGTTCAGGTCAGCACGCTGCTGTCGATCAAGACCGGCGCCTGCCCCGAAGACTGCAAATACTGCCCGCAGAGCGCGCGCTACAAAACCGGCCTGGAGTCAGAGCGCCTGATGGAGGTCGAGCAGGTCCTCGACTCCGCGCGCAAGGCGAAAAACGCCGGTTCAACCCGCTTCTGCATGGGCGCGGCGTGGAAAAACCCGCACGATCGCGATATGCCGTATCTGGAGCAGATGGTGAAAGGCGTGAAGGAGATGGGGCTTGAGGCCTGCATGACCCTCGGCACGCTGAACGAGGAGCAGGCGCAGCGCCTCTCGGCGGCTGGGCTGGATTACTACAACCACAACCTCGACACCTCCCCGGAGTTTTACGGCAATATCATCACCACGCGTACCTACCAGGAGCGTCTGGATACGCTGGACAAAGTGCGTGATGCAGGGATCAAGGTCTGCTCCGGCGGCATCGTGGGCTTAGGCGAAACGGTGAAAGACCGCGCGGGTCTGCTGCTGCAGCTGGCGAACCTGCCCACCCCGCCGGAAAGCGTGCCGATCAACATGCTGGTGAAGGTCAAGGGCACGCCGCTGGCGGATAACGAGGATGTGGATGCGTTTGATTTTATTCGCACCATCGCGGTGGCGCGCATCATGATGCCAACGTCTTACGTTCGCCTCTCTGCGGGCCGCGAGCAGATGAACGAGCAGACCCAGGCGATGTGCTTTATGGCCGGCGCCAACTCCATCTTCTACGGCTGCAAGCTGCTGACCACGCCGAACCCGGAAGAGGACAAAGACGTCCAGCTGTTCCGCAAGCTGGGGCTGAACCCGCACCAGACCGAGGTGCTGACGGGCGATAACGAGCAACAGCAGCAGCTGGAGCAGCAGATTCTCAACGCCGACACCGACCAGTTCTACAACGCGGCAGCCGTATGACCTGGCAGGTACGGATTAATGCCGCGCTGGAAGAACGCCGGGCGGCAGAGGCGTTTCGCGTTCGCAGGGTGGTGGAAAACGGCGCGGGCCGTTTTCTGACCCGCGAGGGACGGCAGTTTTGTAATTTCTCCAGCAATGACTATCTCGGACTGAGCCAGCATCCGGCCATCGTCCGCGCCTGGCAGCAGGGCGCGGAGCGGTTTGGCGTGGGCAGCGGTGGCTCGGGGCACGTCAGCGGATACACCACGGCGCATCAGGCGCTGGAGGAAGAGCTGGCCGACTGGCTGGGCTATCCGCGCGCGCTGCTGTTTATCTCCGGCTTTGCCGCCAACCAGGCGGTCATCGCGGCCATGATGGGGAAAGAGGACCGCATTGTCGCCGACCGTTTAAGCCACGCCTCGCTGCTGGAGGCGGCAAACTTAAGTCCCGCCCAGCTGCGGCGTTTTGCCCATAACGATGCGTCACAGCTCGCCTCGCTGCTGGACAAACCCTGCGACGGGCAACAGCTGGCAGTCACGGAAGGGGTGTTCAGCATGGACGGCGACAGTGCGCCGCTTGCCGCGCTTCACGAGGCCGCAAAGCGGCAAAAGGCCTGGCTGCTGGTCGATGATGCTCACGGTACTGGGGTGATGGGCGATGAAGGACGCGGCAGCGCCCATCAACAAAACGTGAAGCCGGAACTGCTGGTGGTTACCTTCGGCAAAGGCTTTGGCGTCAGCGGCGCCGCCGTGCTGTGCAGCGAATCTGTCGCCGACTATCTGCTGCAGTTTGCCCGTCACCTCATCTACAGCACCAGCATGCCCCCGGCGCAGGCCGTGGCGCTGTCGGCGTCGCTGGCGGTGATCCGTAGCGCAGAAGGGGATGAACGCCGTCAGCAGCTGGCAGAGCACATCTCCTGCTTCCGTCAGGGACTGGCGGCGCTTCCCTTCCAGAGTCCCGATTCGCAGAGCGCCATCCAGCCCGTGATTGTCGGCGAAAACGGCCGCGCGCTGGCGCTGGCCCAGGCGCTGCGCGAGCGGGGGATGTGGGTAACGGCCATTCGTCCGCCAACCGTTCCGCCGGGCACCGCGCGTCTGCGCTTAACCCTGACGGCGGCGCATGAGGCGCAGGATATCCAGACGCTGCTGGAGGCGCTTCATGATGCCGGTGAATAAGCAGGCCGTTGCGGCGGCGTTTGGCCGGGCCGCGCGGAGCTATTCGCAGCACGATGAACTCCAGCGCCAGAGCGCGCAGGGGCTTCTGGCCGCGCTTGGCGAGAACCGTTTCCCGCAGGTGCTGGACGCCGGCTGTGGTCCCGGCAGCAACAGCCGCTACTGGCGCGAGGCGGGGAGCGAGGTGACGGCCATCGACCTGTCGCCCGCCATGCTGGACGAGGCGCGCCAGCAGCAGGCTGCGCACCACTATGTAGTGGCCGATATCGAGGCGATCCCGCTGGCGGACGCGCAGTTCGATCTGGTCTGGAGCCATCTGGCGGTGCAGTGGTGCAGCAGCCTGCCGCAGGCGTTACGCGAGCTTTATCGCGTCGCACGACCGGGCGGAAAGGTGGCCTTTACCACCTTGCTGGAAAGTTCTCTGCCGGAGCTGAATCAGGCGTGGAAAGCGGTGGATGAGCAGCCGCACGCGAACCGCTTTTTATCGTATGAGCAGGTGACGCAGGCGCTGGCAGGCTGGCGCTGTCGCAGCACGGTGCAAACCATCACGCTTAATTTTAGCGACGCGTTCAGCGCCATGCGCTCTCTGAAGGGTATCGGCGCCACGCACCTGCACGCCGGGCGGGAGAAAAAACCGCTGACCCGGGGGCAGCTGCAACGCCTGGAGCTGGCCTGGCCGCAGCAGCGGGGCCTTTTCCCGCTCTCTTATCAACTTTTTCATGGGATTATCGAACGTGACTGAACGTTATTTTGTTACCGGCACGGATACGGAAGTGGGCAAAACGGTTGCCAGCGCTGCGCTGCTGCAGGCGGCACGACGGCTCGGAAAAAACACCGCCGGATATAAGCCCGTGGCTTCCGGCAGCGAGATGACGGGGGAAGGGTTACGCAACACCGACGCGCTGACGCTCCAGCGTAACAGTAGCCTTGAGCTTGCCTATTCGGCGGTGAATCCCTATACCTTTGCCGAGCCGACGTCGCCGCACATTATCAGCGCTGACGAAGGCCGTCCGATTGATTTCGCCGTGCTGTCTGCCGGGTTACGGACGCTGGAAAGCCAGGCCGACTGGGTGCTGGTGGAAGGCGCGGGAGGCTGGTTTACGCCGCTTTCGGACACGCAGACCTTTGCTGACTGGGTACAGGCCGAGCGGCTTCCGGTCATTCTGGTCGTCGGCGTGAAGCTGGGCTGCATCAATCACGCCATGCTGACGGCGCAGGCCGTTCAGCAGGCAGGGCTGACGCTGGCAGGCTGGATAGCCAACGACGTGGTTGCGCCGGGCAGGCGGCATCAGGAGTATCTGGCGACCCTCAAGCGCGTGCTCCCGGCACCGTTCCTCGGGGAAATCCCCTGGATTGCTGGCGATGCTGAGCAGGCCGAAACCGGGCGTTATCTCGACCTCAGCGTCTTGCTTCCCGCGACATCCAGTGGGCAATGAGCTCATCGTTCAGCTCGCTAACGTGGCCCTGAGCCACGTTACGCCCGCGATAAAGCATGCAAAACCGATCCGCCACCCGGCGGATAAACGGCAGCTGCTGCTCCGCCAGCAGCACCGTCATGCCTAACTCCCGGTTTAAGCGCACCAGCAGCTGCGCCAGCTTCTGGGCAAATCCGTGTCCTGCCCCATGCGTAGGCTCATCCAGAATCAGCATCCGTGGGCGGTTGACCAGTGCATTCGCCAGGGCAAGCTGATACTGATCCTCTGGCGAAAGGGTATTGCCCCGCGTCTGACGACGCGCGTAGAGTTCCGGGAACAGATCGTATACGTCGCTTTTCGCCGCCGGGTCGGGTTTCCCCATCGCCCGCATGGCAATATGCAGATTCTCCTCAATCGTCAGTTGAGAGAAAATACGCCTGTCCTGCGGCACATAGCCTATTCCCGGCTCTGAACGTTGTTCCGGTGCCGGGCTGAGCAAATCACGCGGCGGTGCGCCCGCTTCATGCCAGATAATCGTGCCGCTTTCGACGGGGATGTTTCCGGTAATGCAGTTCATCAGGGTGGTTTTGCCCATCCCCGGCAGGCCTATGACGCCTGTACACATCCCTTGCGGAAAATCCAAATCCACGTTCCATAGCGTATGTTGGCTTCCGTAAAACTGATTCACTGCACGCAGACTCAACATCTTTCTCTCCTTAAAAATGCGTAGGGATAGGCCTGACGTGAAGCTGCAAAACGCTTGCCAGAAACCTGAAATCGATTAAAAAAACGACTTTTTTAGGAATAAGCCACAAGAGAGCAGGGTAAAAACGCGTGGCTTGCACATCGACGGTGCCGGGAATGATGAGTTGTGGTGCAGGACGAAAAATGGCTGAAATGTGAGCAGGATCGCATCTGTTGGTTATGAATGACTCAACTGTTTATCGTCAAAAAAGAGCTATAAAAATTTTTTGTTGCCGCCTCGTGGGAAAATCCGGGAATTTGCTGAGCGGCGGTCTACACGGGCTGGAAGCAGTTATCCACTATTCCTGTGGATAACCATGTGCATTAGAGTTAGAAAACACGCGATAAGCGAGAGAAGACGCGGCTTTCGCCCAAATTGACGCGAAACGCGGCTTTAGAAAATATCGTTTAAAATTTAATTGCTTAGATAAAAGCAATTACCGTAATGAAAGTGTCACTCGTTGCCATAAAACTATCATTACCTGGCTTGACAAATGTTAAAAAAGAAAAAGTTCTGGGGATAACCCAACCTGGCTGGTTTTTTATCTCGTCAGAGCCTAAATTTTGTCCCCTAACGCGCTAATGACTCCGCCGCTACGCTAAATATCCTGACACGCTACTGGTTTTTCATCCAGTGTTTTTTACTGGCATTCCTGGCAACAACGAGTAAAATTACTCACCTGCCGCTTATAACGTCATCAGGTCGTCGCCCATGAGTAAACCGTTCAAACTGAATTCTGCTTTCCGCCCCTCTGGCGATCAGCCTGAGGCGATCCGTCGTCTTAAAGAGGGGCTGGAAGACGGGCTGGCGCACCAGACGCTGCTGGGAGTAACCGGCTCGGGCAAAACGTTTACTGTCGCCAACGTGATCGCTGACCTGCAGCGCCCCACGATGGTGCTTGCACCCAATAAAACCCTCGCGGCACAGCTTTACGGCGAGATGAAAGAGTTCTTCCCGGAAAACGCGGTGGAGTATTTTGTCTCGTACTACGATTACTACCAGCCGGAAGCCTATGTGCCGAGCTCTGATACCTTCATCGAGAAAGATGCTTCGGTGAACGAACACATCGAACAGATGCGACTGTCGGCGACCAAGGCGCTGCTTGAGCGTCGCGATGTGGTTGTGGTCGCGTCTGTTTCGGCGATTTACGGCCTGGGCGATCCGGATCTCTATCTGAAGATGATGCTGCACCTGACGCAGGGGATGATCATCGATCAGCGCGCAATTTTGCGCCGTCTGGCCGAACTGCAGTACACCCGTAATGACCAGGCCTTCCAGCGCGGGACGTTCCGCGTACGTGGTGAGGTGATCGACATCTTCCCGGCGGAATCGGACGATATGGCGCTGCGCGTCGAGCTGTTTGACGAAGAGGTCGAGCGTTTGTCACTGTTCGACCCGCTGACCGGCCACGTTGAGTCGGTGATACAGCGTTTTACCATCTACCCTAAAACGCACTACGTGACACCACGCGAGCGTATCGTGCAGGCGATGGAAGAGATCAAAGAGGAGCTTGCAGAGCGCCGTAAGGTGCTTCTGGCTAACAATAAGCTGCTGGAAGAGCAGCGCCTGAGCCAGCGCACCCAGTTTGATCTGGAGATGATGAACGAGCTGGGCTACTGCTCGGGTATCGAAAACTACTCGCGCTTCCTCTCCGGGCGCGGGCCGGGCGAGCCACCGCCGACGCTGTTTGACTACCTTCCGGCCGACGGTCTGCTGGTGATCGACGAATCCCACGTCACGATCCCGCAGATCGGCGGGATGTACCGCGGCGACCGCGCGCGTAAAGAGACGCTGGTGGAGTACGGCTTCCGCCTGCCGTCAGCGCTGGATAACCGTCCGATGAAGTTTGAAGAGTTTGAGGCGCTGGCGCCGCAGACCATCTACGTGTCGGCTACGCCGGGCAACTACGAGCTGGAAAAATCGGGCGATGAGGTGATCGACCAGGTGGTCCGTCCGACCGGGCTGCTGGACCCGATTATCGAAGTGCGCCCGGTGGCGACCCAGGTGGACGATCTGCTCTCTGAGATCCGCGCCCGTTCCGCCATCAACGAGCGCGTGCTGGTGACGACGCTCACCAAGCGCATGGCGGAAGACCTGACCGAGTATCTTGAAGAACACGGTGAGAAGGTGCGCTATCTGCACTCGGATATCGACACCGTGGAGCGCATGGAGATTATCCGCGATCTGCGTCTGGGAGAATTTGATGTGCTGGTGGGGATCAACCTGTTGCGAGAAGGTCTGGATATGCCGGAAGTTTCGCTGGTGGCGATTCTGGACGCCGATAAAGAGGGCTTCCTGCGCTCTGAACGCTCCCTGATCCAGACCATTGGCCGCGCCGCGCGTAACGTCAACGGGAAAGCGATTCTGTACGGCGACAAAATCACCCCGTCGATGGCGAAAGCGATTGGCGAAACGGAACGCCGACGCGAGAAGCAGCAGCGCTACAACGAAGAGCACGGCATTACACCGCAGGGGCTGAACAAGAAGGTGGTGGATATTCTGGCGCTGGGTCAGAACATTGCTAAGACCAAAGCGAAAGGCCGCGGCAAGGCACGTTCAGTGGTGGAAGAAGATACCGTCGTACTGACGCCGAAGGCGCTGCAGCAGAAAATCCACGAGCTGGAAGGGCAGATGATGCAGCACGCCCAGAACCTGGAGTTCGAAGAGGCGGCACAGATCCGCGACCAGCTGCATCAGCTGCGGGATCTGTTTATCGCGGCATCATAGGTAAAGCGGCGTGTATTCCCCCTCTCCCCGTGGGAGAGGGCTGGGGTGAGGGCATCAGGCCGCACAAAGCGAACCTAACCCAACGCCTGAATCGCTTTCTCCAGCGCCTCGCGCAGCAGGTGGCGGTCGTGACGATATTTAATATCGCTGGCTTCCAGCGGCTCCTGCACCACCACGCGATCGCCAATCCCTGTCACATCCACTTTTGGCCCAACCACGACACCGTCGATAATTTTCTTACCGACGTACTGCTCCATCAGGTCCAGCTTGTCCGCCAGCGACAGGCTCGCCGCTGCCGGGCTCAGCTCACGGCCCAGGTTACCGATATAGACCATCGGGGCAGGGGTGCGACGCAGCGCCTGCGCCAGCTCTTTTACCAGCAGAATGGGCATCAGGCTGGTATAAAAACTGCCTGGACCGATCAGGATAAGATCCGCTTCACCAATGGCCTCCACCGCTTCTCGCGTGGCGGGCACGCTCGGATAGGTCATCAACTCCGTTGGCGGCAGGAGGAGCTGGTCAATATTCACCTCGCCGTAAACTTCATGCCCTTCGGCATCGATTGCCATCAAGTCAACCGGTTGTTCAGACATGGGGATCAGGAATGCATCCACCTTGAGCAGATTACGGATTAAGTTGATGGCTTCCAGAGGCCGTACGCTCAGGTGATCCAGCGCCTTTAACATCAGATTTCCGAGGTTATGCCCGGAAAGTTCGCCATTGCCGCCAAAACGGTACTCAAACATCGCCGACGCGACGCTCGGCTCGGTAATTAACTGGTTCAGGCAGTTGCGCATATCTCCCCAGGCAATGCCGCCTTCAGCCCGCCTGATCCGCCCGGTTGAGCCGCCGTTGTCGGTGGTTGTCACTATCCCTGTCAGCCGTGAGCCCAGTGACGACAAAGAGGACATGACGCGGCCCAGGCCGTGGCCTCCGCCAAGAGCGACCACTCGGTCAAGATCCGCAAAAGTGCGATTGCGCATACGTATTCCTTATCACGTTCGATCGCGTAACAGTAACCTAACTACCCCCAAAAGACGATGCCTCACCCAATGCAAAATGACGTATATCAATGCGAAAATGCGGTTTTTAGGTATTCTGTAGCGAAAATGCAGGACTGAATCGCTATATACATAATTATATAGCGAAAAGCGACAATGGCGGAGTGTCGATTTCCACGCTACTATCGCCATAACCACGTTTTCAAAACTGAAAACATACACTCTAGCCCTGGCGCCTGTGTCGAATGATATGGCGCCCTGGCCGTGGCGGATTTGCCACCAGGGTACAGAAAGAAATGACTGTGCCTCCCGATCTGGAAAGGTGTACATGGCTTCACAACTTACTGATGCTTTCGCGCGTAAGTTTTACTACTTGCGTCTGTCGATTACCGATGTGTGCAACTTCCGTTGCACCTACTGTCTGCCCGATGGCTACAAGCCGGGCAGCGTCACCAATAATGGCTTTCTCTCCGTGGATGAAGTGCGCCGCGTCACGCGTGCATTCTCTGAGCTCGGTACTGAAAAAGTCCGTCTGACCGGTGGCGAACCCTCCCTGCGCCGCGATTTCCCCGACATCATTGCCGCGGTACGCGAAAACGAACGCATCCGCCAGATCGCGGTGACCACCAACGGTTATCGCATGGCGCGTGACGTGGCCAACTGGCGCGACGCTGGCCTAACCGCGATCAACGTCAGCGTGGACAGCCTTGATGCCCGGCAGTTTCACGCCATTACCGGTCAGGACAAGTTCCGCCAGGTGATGGACGGCATCGATGCGGCGTTTACCGCCGGGTTCGAAAAGGTCAAAGTCAACACGGTGCTGATGCGCGACGTAAACCACCATCAGCTGGACACCTTCCTGGCGTGGATTAAATCCCGTCCCATTCAACTGCGTTTTATCGAGCTGATGGAAACGGGCGAGGGCAGCGAACTGTTCCGCCGTCACCATATTTCCGGCATGGTGTTGCGCGACGAGCTGCTGAAACGCGGCTGGATCCACCAGATCCGCCAGCGCAGCGACGGCCCGGCACAGGTCTTTTGTCACCCGGATTACGAAGGCGAAATTGGGCTTATCATGCCCTATGAGAAAGACTTCTGCGCCAGCTGCAACCGCCTGCGCGTATCGTCGGTGGGCAAGCTGCACCTCTGCCTGTTCGGGGATGGCGGCGTAGAACTGCGCGATCTGCTGGAAGACGATGCGCAGCAGGCCGCGCTTGAAGCGCGCATTTCTGAAGCGCTGACGCACAAAAAGCAGACCCACTTCCTGCATCAGGGCAATACCGGCATTACTCAGAACCTGTCCTACATCGGCGGGTAATCAGTCTTTAGAAGGAACCAGAAGATGAGTCAGGTCAGCGCAGAATTTATCCCGACACGCATTGCTATTCTTACCGTTTCCGACCGCCGTGGAGAAGATGATGATACCTCCGGCCACTGGCTGCGTGAGGCGGCCCATGACGCGGGGCATACCATCGTCGATAAAGCGATTGTGAAAGAGAACCGCTACGCCATTCGCGCGCAGGTCTCTCAGTGGATCGCCAGTGCTGAGGTGCAGGTGGTGCTGATCACCGGCGGCACCGGCTTTACCGCAGGCGATCAGGCCCCCGAGGCGCTGATCCCGCTGTTTGACCGCGAGGTGGAAGGCTTCGGCGAAGTGTTCCGCATGCTCTCCTTTGAAGAGATTGGTACCTCCACGCTGCAGTCGCGCGCGGTGGCCGGCGTGGCAAACAACACGCTGATTTTCGCCATGCCGGGCTCGACCAAAGCCTGCCGCACCGCATGGGAAAATATTATTGCCCCGCAGCTGGATGCCCGTACCCGTCCGTGTAATTTTCATCCCCATTTGAAGAAGTAAACTATGTCACAACTGACCCACATTAACGCCGCTGGCGAAGCGCATATGGTGGATGTCTCCGCCAAGGCCGAAACGGTGCGCGAGGCGCGTGCTGAGGCATTCGTCACCATGCTGCCGGAGACGCTGGCGATGATTATCGACGGCAGTCACCATAAGGGCGACGTCTTTGCCACCGCCCGCATCGCCGGTATTCAGGCTGCAAAACGGACCTGGGACCTCATCCCGCTCTGCCATCCGCTGATGCTGAGCAAGGTGGAAGTGAACCTGCAGGCGCAGCCGGAGCACAACCGCGTGCGTATTGAGTCCCTCTGCCGCTTAACCGGCAAAACCGGCGTGGAGATGGAAGCCCTGACGGCGGCCTCCGTCGCCGCGCTGACCATCTACGACATGTGCAAAGCGGTGCAGAAAGATATGGTGATTGGCCCGGTTCGTCTGCTGGCAAAAAGCGGCGGCAAATCCGGTGATTTTAAGGTGGACAGCCATGATTAAGGTGCTCTTTTTCGCCCAGGTGCGTGAGCTGGTCAATACCGACAGCCTGACGCTGGACGCCTCTTTTGAAAACGTCGCCGCCCTGCGCGCGCACCTGGCGGCACAAAGCGACCGCTGGGCGCTGGCGCTCGACGAAGGCAAGCTGCTGGCGGCCGTTAACCAGACGCTGGTGGAGTTCACCCACCCGCTGACTGAAGGGGATGAAGTGGCCTTCTTCCCGCCGGTCACAGGGGGCTAAGATGGCTGAAACCCGAATTCTGGTCGGTCCCGAGCGCTTTAACGTCGGTACAGAATATGACTGGCTGGCGGAGCGCGATGAAGACGGCGCGGTCGTTACGTTCACCGGTAAAGTGCGTAACCACAATCTCGGCGACAGCGTAAAAGCGCTGACGCTGGAGCACTATCCGGGCATGACGGAGAAATCGCTGGCGGCAATTGTGGATGAAGCGCGAGGCCGCTGGCCGCTCGGGCGGGTCACGGTGATCCACCGCATCGGCGAGATGTGGCCCGGCGAAGAGATTGTTTTTGTCGGCGTGACCAGCGCGCACCGCGGTAGCGCCTTTGCGGCAGGGGAGTTCATTATGGATTACCTCAAAACCAAAGCGCCGTTCTGGAAGCGCGAAGCCACGCCGGAAGGTGACCGCTGGGTGGAATCTCGCGACAGCGATAAACAGGCCGCCAGTCGTTGGTAGTCGGTTTACGTGGATGTGTTACTCTTAACGTGTGTGTCTTCTTAACCTTAATCAGGAGTGAATCATGGACCGATTTCCGCGTTCCGATTCAATAGTACAGCAGACCCGTAGCGGGCTGCAGACGTATATGGCGCAGGTGTACGGCTGGATGACGGTCGGCCTGCTGCTTACCGCGTTCATCGCGTGGTATGCGGCGAACACACCTGAGCTGATGATGTTTATCTTCTCCAGCAAAATCACCTTCTTTGGGCTGATTATCGCACAGCTGGCGCTGGTGTTTGTGCTTTCCGGTCTGGTGCAGAAACTCAGTGCCGGAATGGCGACCACGCTGTTTATGCTCTATTCGGCGCTGACCGGTTTGACGCTCTCCAGCATTTTCATCGTCTACACCTACTCCTCCATCGCCAGCACCTTCGTGGTGACCGGCGGGATGTTTGGCGTGATGAGCCTGTACGGTTACACCACCAAACGTGACCTGAGCGGCTTAGGTAATATGCTGTTTATGGGGCTGATCGGGATTGTGCTGGCATCGCTGGTGAACCTGTGGCTCAAGAGCGACGCGCTGATGTGGGCCGTGACCTATATCGGGGTGGTGGTCTTCGTTGGCTTGACGGCCTACGACACTCAGAAGCTGAAAAACATCGGCGAGCAGATTGACGTGCGCGACAGTTCAAACCTGCGCAAATACTCGATTCTGGGTGCGCTGACGCTCTATCTGGACTTCATCAACCTGTTCCTGATGCTGCTGCGGATTTTCGGCAACCGTCGCTGAGGTTGCTTTGCCGGGTGGCGGTGCGGTCTGGTGCCCTCACCCTGACCCTCTCCCACGGGAGAGGGAACAAACACTAAAAACGGCAACAAGGTTGCCGTTTTGCTTTTATTTCGCCATTGCCTTCTCATTTTTCGCCCGTAACTTTTTCGCCCGGCTCTCCAGCACCAGATAACAGACCGTTGCCAGCGCCAGCGGCAGGAAGTAATAGAGCATGCGGTAGGCGAGCAGGGCGGCAATAATCGTCCCCTGTGAAACATGTTCTCCGGCCAGCAGCGCGATAAACACCGCCTCCAGCACCCCAATTCCCGCCGGAATATGCACGATAACCCCGGCGATACTGCTCACCAGCAGCACGCCCAGCACGAAGAAGTAGTTCACGTCCTCGCCAATCAACAGCCAGATGATCGCCCCCATCGCCATCCAGTTGGCGCTGGATACCGCCATCTGCAGCACCGCGAACTTCCACGACGGCAGTACCAGTTTCTGCCCTTTAATGGTCATATGGCGGCGTTTGGCAAAGGCGCAGGCCCACAGATACACTGCGATGATCAGCAGCAGCACGATGCCGAGAATGCGCAGCGTGGCCTCGTCGATATACCAGTGCGCGGGCAGCTGCACCACGCCGATGGTGAAAATCACCCCACCCAGCAGAATGTACCCCAGCCAGTTGGTTGTGATACTCAGCGAGAAAATGCGGGTGATGGTGCCACCCGGTAATCCGAGACGCGAGTACAGGCGATAGCGCATGCCGATGCCGCCCACCCAGGTGCTCAGCGTCAGGTTGAAGGCGTAGCAGATAAACGACACCAGCATCACCTGACGTTTAGCCAGCTTGTGGCCGCAGTAGGCGCGACCGAGCAGGTCGTAGCAGCCGTACATCAGGTAGCTGACTATAACCAGCCCTACGGCACCCAGCAGCACCAGCCGGTTATAGTTGCGGATAACCTTCCACACCTCTTCCCAGTCCACTTTCTGCGCGTAGACCACCAGCAGTACCGCGACCGCGATAAAAAATACCCAGGTGAGGATTTTTTTCGCCAGCCGCCAGCGAGGATGAGATTTTGACATCAGGGTTTGCCTCCATCTTCCGCTTCAACGCGGTCCTGGGTTTCCATTTCAGGTTGTACCGGCGGATCAACCTGCGCCAGCTTTGGCGTATGCGCCGGCAGCCAGCCGACCATCGCCGGGAAGTGGCGCAGGAAGTGGAACACCACCACGCCGATGCCAACGTTCCACCAGCTCCGTTTCGGCACCATGGACTCATCCACCCGCACACAGTCCTTATGGATAAGTCCCTGAAGGTTATCCCGCAGGGTCTGGTTAAACTGACGGTCGTGGATGATCAGGTTCGCTTCCAGGTTAAGCGACAGGCTCAGCGGATCGAGGTTACTGGAGCCGACGGTTGCCCAGTGGTCATCCATGACGGCCACTTTGCCGTGCAGCGGGCGGCGGCGGTATTCATATATCTGCACGCCGCTTTTCACCAGGTAGCGGTAGAGCAGGCGCGCGCCCACCTTAACAATCGGCATATCCGGCTCGCCCTGCACAATCAGTTTAACGCTCACGCCGCGTCGGGCCGCGTTGCGCATGGCGTGCAGAATACGGTAGCCGGGGAAGAAATAGGCGTTGGCGATAATCACTTCGCGCTTCGCATTGGCCAGCATCTTCAGGTAATGACGTTCAATATCGTCCCGATGCTCCTCGTTGTCCCGCCAGACAAACAGCGCCTGCGCTTCGCCGGGCTTGCGGTTCTCTTCCGGGCGATGACGGCGTCGCCACCAGCGGCGAGCGGCCTCTTTACCGGGCAAGTTTTCCAGCACGAACAGCTGGATGTCCTGAACAACCGGTCCCTCAATGCGGATCGCGTAGTCCTGCTTGGCCTCCGGGCCGTAATCCGACATATGCTCGGCGGAGTAGTTAATGCCGCCCACGAACGCCACCGTTTCGTCCACTACGACGGTTTTGCGGTGCATGCGGCGGAACAGGTTGGTGCGCATGCCGAACAGACGCGGACCGGGATCGTAGTAGCGGAACACCACGCCGGCGGCGGTGAGCTCGTTAACAAATTCATCGCTAAGATCCGGCGAGCCATATCCATCGAGCAGGGCCTCGATTTTTATCCCGCGCCGGGCGGCATGCAGCAGTACGCTGTGCAGCTGCCTGCCAACGTCGTCTTCAAACCAGATAAACGTTTCAAGGTAGACTTTCTGCTGTGCGTGGCTAATCGCCTCAAAGACCGCCGGATAAAAGTTATCGCCGTTTTCCAGCAGCGTAATACGGTTACCTTCCTGCCATGTGCATTTCATAAGTGGATCTCCGCGCTCAGCGGGGCATGGTCGGAAAGATGTCGCCAGTTCAGTAACGCCAGCGCCGTCGGGCTGCTGGCATGCGCATTTTTCACGTAGATGCGGTCCAGGCGCAGCAGGGGGAAGCGCACCGGAAACGTCCGTGCGGGACGACCATGTGCCCGGGTGAAAATTTCCTCCAGTCCCGCTTTGACCTTCAGCGGATGGTTGGCGCGCTGCCGCCAGTCGTTAAAATCCCCGGCGACCACCACGGGTTCGCCGTCCGGCAGCGCATTGGTCCAGTCCGCCAGCATCTGCAGCTGCGCCTGGCGGTGGGCTTCACGCAGTCCGAGGTGAACGCAGCCCACGTGAACCGGAACGTCAAGTTCCGGCGGCGTGATGCGGCAGTAAAGCAGCCCGCGCTTTTCGCTCTCCCCGACGGAAACGTCCCGGTTCTCATAATGTTCTATAGGAAAACGCGACAGCACCGCATTACCGTGATGGCCTTCCGGATAGACCGCGTTGCGGCCGTAAGCGTAATCGCTCCACATGGTGTCGGCCAGGAATTCATAGTGCGGCGTATCGGGCCAGTTTTCAAAATGCATGGGGTGTACCTCGTGCGCGCCCATCACCTCCTGCAGGCAGACAATGTCCGCGCTGACGGTGCGTACCGCGTCGCGCAGCTCCGGTAAAATGAAGCGGCGGTTAAATGCTGTGAAGCCCTTATGAATGTTTATCGTCAGCACCTTAAGCGAGAAATGCTGCGTTTTTTTGCTCATAAACACCTTCCTGGGTGACTATCCCGATGAAAATAAAGTGTAGTCGGCGTCACAAAAAGATGCGGCGTTACGGAATTTTCCGTAAAGTGCGGTAGTCTGATTAAGCAGAGAAAAATCCTTCAGGAGAGAAGCCATGAAGTGGCAACAACGTGTTCGTGTCGCAACGGGTTTGAGTTGCTGGCAGATAATGTTGCATTTACTGGTCGTGGCCGTACTGGTGATGGGCTTGATGAGCGGCACGTTGGTGCGTGTTGGCTTAGGGCTATGCGTCCTCTATGGCGTCACCGTGCTGTCGATGCTGTTCTTACAGCGCCACCATGACGCGCGCTGGCGCGAGGTGGGTGATGTGCTCGAAGAGCTCACCACCACCTGGTACTTTGGTGCCGCGATGATCGTGCTGTGGCTGCTGTCACGCGTGCTGCAAAACAACCTGCTGCTGGCCCTCGCGGGTCTGGCAATCCTTGCAGGGCCAGCGGTAGTGTCGCTGCTCACTAAAGAGAAAAAGCTACGCAATGTTGCGTCTAAACATCGCATAGGCCACTGACCCCGTCGTGGCCGCTATGACCAGTAGCGGCCACAAACTTCCCCAGACAATGTCCAGACTCGCATCCTTCAGATAGATCTGCTTGGTGATATCCGTAAAGTGTCGAATTGGGTTTATCCACGTTAAATCCTGCAGCCACACCGGCATGTTCTCGACGGGCGACACGTACCCGGAGAGCAGAATCGCCGGCATCATAAAGACGAATACCCCGATAAACGCCTGCTGCTGCGTGGAGCAGAGCGCTGAAATCAGCAGCCCAAACCCCACCAGCGACA
Source organism: Enterobacter sp. 725m/11 (assembly GCF_011683705.1). NCBI lineage: Bacteria > Pseudomonadati > Pseudomonadota > Gammaproteobacteria > Enterobacterales > Enterobacteriaceae > Enterobacter > Enterobacter sp. 725m/11. The sequence continues at coordinate 56,759 of NZ_JAAQOK010000013.1, forward strand.
GCCCGTAAATCACCATCGTGAAGTAAAACAGCGCCAGCGATCCGGCGAACGGGATCTCGTAGGCCCAAATTCCCACTCCCAGCACGATGGTGGCCTGGAAGGTGGCGACGATCAGCGCCGGCACCGCTTTGCCGACGAAAATCTGCCAAGTGGCGAGCGGGGAAACCAGCAGCTGATCCAGCGTGCCCTGTTCGCGCTCGCGGGCCACGGACAGAGAGGTCACGATCATCACCCCGATGGTGGTGATCATGGCGATCAGCGACGGCACCACAAACCACTTGTAGTCCAGATTCGGGTTGTACCAGTTGCGCACCACCAGCTCGCTGTTATTGGGCTTCGGTTTGCCCTCCATCAGCTCCTGCTGATACTCCTTCACTATCTGCTGCAGGTAGTTGGCCGCTATCTGGGCGCTGTTGGAGTTGCGCCCGTCGAGGATCAGCTGCATCGGCGCGGTCTGGAAGGTGTCCAGATTGCGGGAGAAATCCGCCGGGAAACGCACCAGCAGCAGCGCTTTTTGCGTGTCGATAGTGGGCTGGATCTCCTGCGGGCTTTTCAGCAGCAGGATGTGGGTAAAGGCTTTCGCCCGGGCAAAACGCTGCGTCAGCTCGACGGCGTGTTTGCCGTTGTCTTCATTATAAATGGCAATGGTGGCGTTAGTTACCTCAAGGGTGGCGGCAAACGGGAACAATAAAACCTGAAGCAGCACCGGCAGCACCAGAATGGCGCGGGTTTGCGGCTCGCGCAGCAGGGACTGCAGCTCTTTGCGGATCAATGTCCATAAGCGGTGAAACATGTGCGCTCCTTAATCCAGTCGCCGTTTGGTTTTCAGCCACGTCAACCCGATAAACATCACCGCCGACGCCAGCAAAAACAGGGTATTGATAATCAGCACCACCGGGATATTCCCCGCCAGGAACAGGCTTTGCAGCGTGCTCACGAAGTAGCGCGCCGGAATGATGTAGGTCACGGCGCGGATCACCGCCGGCATGCTGTCTATCTGGAAGATAAAACCGGAGAGCATAATCGATGGCAGGAAGGCGGCGTTGAGCGCCACCTGCGCGGCGTTAAACTGGTTGCGGGTGATGGTGGAGATGAGCAGCCCCATCCCCAGCGTGCTGAGCAAAAACAGGCTGGTGATAAAGAACAGTACCACCAGCGAGCCGCGATACGGCACGCCAAGAATAAAGACCGCGACCAGCATGCAGAGCAGCATCGCCAGCATGCCGAGGAAGTAGTAGGGGATGAGCTTGCACAGCAGCAGCTCAACCCGCGTCACCTCGGTGGAGAGCAGCGCCTCCATAGTGCCGCGCTCCCACTCGCGGGCGATGACCAGCGAGGTGAGGATCGCGCCAATCACCGTCATAATGATGGTCACCGCCCCCGGAATAATAAAGTGCTGGCTGATGGCGGCGGGGTTAAACCAGTAGCGCGTCTGCACATCGATGAGCGGTTCAAACGTCTCGCCCCGGTCTTCGGCGCGCTGCATCTGCCAGAGCTGCCAGATCCCCTCCGCATAGCCCTGCACGAAGTTGGCGGTGTTCGGCTCGCTGCCGTCGGTAATCACCTGAATCGGCGCATCGGCGCCCGGGCGCGCCATGTTGGCGGCGAAATCCACCGGGATGACGATCAGGCCGCGAATTTTCCCGGCCTGCATTTTCTGAATCAGTTCCTGCCGGTTGTCGCTGACGGTGGCGTCAATGTAGGGTGAGCCGGTCATGGCATGGGTGAAGTCCAGCGCCTCTTCGCTCTGCTGCTCCAGCAAAATACCGACCCGCAGCTTGCTGGAGTCGAGGTTAATGCCGTAGCCAAAGATAAACAGCAGCAGCAGGGGGATCACCACCGCAATCAGCCAGCTGCTGGGATCGCGCACGATCTGCCGCGTCTCTTTGATGCACAGGGCGCGCACCCGGCGCCAGGAAAGGGCGTTACTGCGCATGAGCATTCTCCTTATCCCAGTCGTGGATGAGGGTGATAAACGCCTGCTCCATGGTCGGGTCTGGCTGTGCGTCGTCGGCGGCCTGCGCTTTCAGGTCGTCCGGCGTGCCGTGGGCAATCAGCTTGCCGCGGTAGACCAGCCCGATGCGGTCGCAATACTCTGCCTCGTCCATAAAGTGGGTGGTGACCATCACGGTCACGCCTTTTTCCACCATGCTGTTAATGTGCAGCCAGAACTCGCGGCGGGTGAGGGGATCGACGCCTGACGTGGGTTCATCAAGAAACAGGATATCCGGCTCGTGCATCAGCGAGCAGGCCAGCGCCAGCCGCTGCTTAAAGCCGAGCGGCAGCTCGTCGGTGGCGTGGGACGCAATATTCGTTAACCCGAAGGCGTCGCTCATGCGGCGGATTTTTTCATTCTGCGCCCGCCCGCGCAGGCCGTACACCCCAGAGAAAAAGCGCAGATTCTGCTCGACCGTCAGGTTGCCGTACAGCGAGAACTTCTGCGCCATATAGCCGAGATGCTGGCGCGCCTTGCCGGAGCTGACTTTAAGATCCATGTCCAGCACCAGCGCCTTGCCGGACGTCGGCACCAGCAGGCCGCACATCATTTTAAAGGTGGTGGATTTTCCCGCCCCGTTCGGCCCGAGCAGGCCAAATATCTCGCCGCGCTTCACCGCAAAGTTGACGTTGTCGGTGGCGGCGAAGTCCCCGAATTTTTTGGTGAGCGATTTTGCTTCGATCACCGTTTCGCCCGGCGTGCCTTCCACCGTGTGCAGGATCGCGCCAAGGGGCGATTCCGATGTGCCTGCACCGCCCAGCAGATCGATAAACGCATCTTCAAAGCGCGGGGCGGTCTCGTCCATTTCAATCTCAGGCATGCCCGGCGCACGGCGAATATCGTCGACGGTGGCCTCTTTTTTGAGGATCACGCGCACCGAGCGGCCCTGAATCATCCCGTCGCTCACCTGCGGCAGCTTCAGCACCCGCTGCAGCAGCCTGCGGTTGGACTCCTGCGGGCTGTGCAGCAGAAAACTGCGCCCGGCCATGGTGTGCGTCAGCTCGGTCGGTTCGCCCTGATAGAGCAGTTCGCCCTCGTTCATCAGCAGCACGTCACGGCACTGCTCCGCTTCGTCGAGGTAGGAGGTGCTCCAGAGGATCAGCATCCCGTCGCCCGCCAGCTCGTGCACCATCTGCCACAGCTCGCGGCGGGAGATCGGGTCTACACCGACGCCGGGTTCATCGAGCAACAGCACCTTCGGCTCGCCCACCAGCGTGCAGGCCAGCCCCAGTTTCTGCTTCATCCCGCCGGAAAGCTTGCCCGCCAGCCGGTCGGTGAACGGGCCGAGGGAGGTAAATTCGAGCAGTCGGGCGAAGGTTTTCTGCCGGGTTTCACCGGTGACGCTGCGCAGGTCGGCGTACAGATTGAGGTTCTCCATCACCGTCAGATCTTCGTACAGGCCAAACTTCTGCGGCATATAGCCGAGCATGGCGTGGAGCGCGCTGTCGTCTTTTATCGGGTCAAGGCCAAGCACGCTGGCCGAGCCTTCATCCGGCTTCAGCAGCCCCGCCAGCATCCGCATCAGCGTGGTTTTGCCCGCGCCGTCCGGGCCCACCAGTCCGGTCACGTAGCCTTTCTGAATGGTGCAGTTCAGCGGCGCGACCGCCGGTTTATCCATTCCGGGGAAGCGTTTGACCAGATTATTGAGCTGGATAACCGCATCATTCATGTCGTTCCCCGTCGTTTAAGGTTACGGTAACAGGCATGCCCTGACGCAGCGCGTCGTCCGCGTCGGTGACGATGATGCGCAGACGGTACACGAGGTCGGTACGCAGATCCGGCGTTTCAACGGTTTTCGGCGTGAATTCGGCGGTAGGGGAGACAAAGCCCACTTTGCCGTGATACGGCTTGTCCGGGCGACCGTCGGTATAGAGCAGCAGCTCGCGGCCCGGCTGCATCTGGCCGAGATTCGGCTCATCAATGTAGGCCCGCACCCATACCGGACGGGTTAAGGACAGCGTCAAGACGGTGCTGCCCGCGCTGAGCATGCTGCCCGGCTCTACCGCGCGGGTCATCAGCGTGCCGTCAGACGGGGCGGTTAAGATAGTGTCGTGCAGATCCAGCTCCGCCTGAGCCAGCTGCGCCTGCGCCTGCTCGAGGCTGGCTTTCGCCTGGGCGATGTCCTGCTCGCGGTTACCGGAGCGGTACTGGCTTAATTTATCCTGCGCGGATTTCAGCGTCGCCTGCGCCTGGTCGCGGGATGACCGCGCGTTTTCCAGATCGTTGGCGGAAATGGTGCGGCTTTTCCACAGCCCCTGCTGGCGGTTATAGAAGTTCTGCGCGTAGTCGTAGGCGGCTTTGGCCTGCTTAACGGCGGCAGCGGCCTGGGCAATCTCCTCATCGCGATAGCCTGCCAGCATCAGGTCATACTGCGCCTGGGCGACGGAGACGCCGGCTTTTGCCTGCATCAGCGCGTTCTCAAAGGGAGCTTTATCCAGCACGCCCAGCGTCTGCCCGGCTTTGATGGCGTCGCCTTCGTCAACGCTCAGCGAGGCGAGACGTCCGCCGACGCGGAAGCTCATATTCACCGTGCGAATATCCACGTTACCGTACAGCGTCAGGCCCCGATCCTGCTGGCTCTGATACCACAGCCAGCCACCGATTCCCGCGGCAAGCAAAACAACAACCACCAGAACGATGGCGACAGGTTTTTTCATCACTTCAGGCTCCTTTGCGTTAAGCCTTGCAGGATCAGATCGAGATGACAGGTGATGACCTGGCTAATCTGCGCGGCTTTATCCTCATCGAATTGTGCCCAGCCCGTGCGTAACAGGATGGTTTCACGCCCCAGACGGAAGGCGAGAATTTCGCCCAGCAGGGCGTGGGTATGCAAAATGGTGTCGGTATCGCTGGCGTCCCGCCCGGTATAGGCGGCAATCAGCCGGGTCAGATGGGTGTGCATCGGGGCAATCACCTGATCGTGTACCAGCTGATAAGCTGCAGTGGGGGAGAGCTGCTCGCGGGAGATAAATTTGCTCAGGTTGAGCGTATCGTCGTGCGTCAGCAGGCGGATCATATTGTGGCAGGCATTGAGAATAAGTTGCCTGATAGCGGTACGATCCGGCGTCGGCTGGCTCAGCAGCGCGGTGGCCTCCTCAACGTGCGGGCGAAAATTGTTGCCAATAAAATCGGCAATCCACTGGGCGCAGGCGAGGTATAAATCCTCTTTTGAGCCAAAATAGTAGGTAATGGCCGCAATGTTTTGCCCGGCCTGGGCGGCGATATCCCGCGTGGTGGCATGCAGGCCATACTCGCCAAACTGCGCCAGCGCGGCGGCGATAAGCTGGCTTTTGGCCTGTTCACCTTTGGTTGTCGTCGGTGTCGTATTCATGTCGGCATTAAAAATTAATCAATCGATTGATTAAAATTATACCTGAATCTCTAAATCGTCGAGGGATATGACAGGGATATTTTATGCGCCACGTCACAAAAGCTGCTACACTCCGCACCTTCGCGACATTGTGGTTTTTGTCCTTCTATTCGTGATATCTCCCTGAAAACTACACCTGTGATGGTCGGGGCGGTTCGGAGTTTTTATGTCTTTTGATTCCCTTGGCCTGAACCCGGAAATTCTGCGCGCGATCGCAGAGCAGGGCTACGTTGAGCCAACCCCTATCCAGCAGCAGGCTATTCCGGCCGTGCTTCAGGGCCGTGACCTGATGGCCAGCGCCCAGACCGGCACCGGTAAAACCGCGGGCTTTACCCTGCCGCTGTTAGAGCTTCTGGTAAAAAACCAGCCGCACGCCAAAGGCCGTCGTCCGGTGCGCGCGCTGATCCTCACCCCAACCCGCGAGCTGGCAGCCCAGATTGGCGAGAACGTGCGTGAGTACAGCCGCTATCTCAACATTCGCTCGCTGGTGGTTTTCGGTGGCGTGAGCATTAACCCGCAGATGATGAAGCTGCGCGGCGGCGTGGACGTGCTGGTGGCAACGCCGGGCCGTCTGCTGGATCTGGAACACCAGAACGCGGTGAAGCTCGACAGCATTGAAATTCTGGTGCTGGACGAAGCCGACCGCATGCTCGATATGGGCTTCATTCATGATATTCGTCGCGTGCTGGCGAAGCTGCCGCCGCGTCGCCAGAACCTGCTCTTTTCCGCGACCTTCTCTGATGAGATCAAGGCGCTGGCGGAAAAGCTGCTGCATAACCCGCTGGAAGTGGAAGTGGCGCGCCGCAACACCGCTTCCGAGCAGGTGACGCAGCACGTTCACTTTGTGGATAAAAAGCGCAAGCGGGAGCTGCTCTCCCAGATGATCGGTCAGGGCAACTGGCAGCAGGTGCTGGTCTTTACCCGCACCAAGCACGGTGCCAACCACCTGGCGGAACAGCTGAATAAAGACGGCATCCGCAGCGCGGCGATCCACGGTAACAAGAGCCAGGGCGCGCGTACCCGCGCGCTGGCGGACTTCAAGTCCGGCGACATCCGCGTGCTGGTGGCGACCGACATCGCTGCCCGTGGCCTCGATATTGAAGAGCTGCCGCACGTGGTGAACTACGAGCTGCCAAACGTCCCGGAAGACTACGTTCACCGTATCGGTCGTACCGGCCGTGCGGCAGCAACAGGTGAGGCGCTCTCTCTGGTCTGCGTGGACGAGCACAAGCTGCTGCGCGACATCGAACGCCTGCTGAAGAAAGAGATCCCGCGCATCGAAACCCCGGGCTATGAAGTGGACCCGTCCATCAAAGCCGAGCCGATTCAGAACGGTCGTCAGGGTGGTGGTCGCGGTCAGGGCGGCGGTGGTCGCGGCCAGCAGCCGCGTCGTGCTGAAGGTGGCGCGCCGAAGTCATCCGGCAAACCGCCGCGTCGTAATAACGACGGCAAGCCGGCCGGTGAAAGCCCGTGGCGCAGCGGTGAAGGGAAACCGGCAGGCGAGGGGCAGCGCCGACGCCGCCCGCGCAAGCCTGCTAACCCGCAGTAATCTGGAAGCCCGGTCGTAAAGCCGGGCTTTTCTTTTTGCGACGGCGAAGAGAAAGTGCCACAATAGTGGCTGTTTATACAGTATTTCAGGTTTTCCAATGGCTTTAACCGCGGCGCTGAAAGCGCAAATAGGCGCCTGGTATAAGGCGCTTCAGCAGCAGATCCCCGATTTTATCCCCCGAGCGCCGCAGCGGCAGATGATTGCCGACGTGGCAAAAACGCTCGCCGGGGACGACGGGCGACATCTGGCGATTGAAGCCCCGACCGGCGTCGGGAAAACCCTGTCGTATCTCATTCCCGGCATCGCCATCGCGCGGGAAGAGGACAAAACGCTGGTGGTCAGCACTGCGAACGTGGCCTTGCAGGACCAGATCTTCAGCAAAGATTTGCCGCTGCTGCGCAAAATCATCCCCGATCTCCGCTTCACCGCCGCCTTTGGGCGCGGGCGCTACGTCTGTCCGCGTAACCTGGCGGCGCTGGCCAGCAGCGAGCCCTCGCAGCAGGATCTGCTCGCCTTTCTGGATGACGAGCTGACGCCAAACAATAAAGCCGAGCAGGAGCAGTGCGCAAAGCTGAAAGCCGAGCTCGACGGCTATAAGTGGGACGGCCTGCGGGATCACACCAGCCTGGCGATTAGCGACGACCTGTGGCGCAGGCTCAGTACCGATAAAGCAAGCTGCCTGAACCGCAACTGTCACTACTACCGGGAATGCCCGTTCTTCGTCGCCCGGCGCGAGATCCAGGAGGCGGAGGTGGTTGTCGCCAACCACGCGCTGGTGATGGCGGCGCTGGAGAGCGAAGCGGTGCTGCCGGAGCCGAAAAATCTGCTACTGGTGCTCGACGAAGGCCACCACCTGCCTGACGTGGCGCGGGACGCGCTGGAGATGAGCGCGGAAATCACCGCTCCGTGGTTCCGACTTCAGCTGGATCTGTTCTGCAAACTGGTGGCGACCTGCATGGAGCAGTTTCGCCCGAAAACCACGCCGCCGCTGGCGGTCCCCGAGCGTCTGAGCGACCACTGCGAAGAGGTTTACAGCCTTATCTCGTCTCTGAACAACATCCTCAATCTTTATCTTCCGGCAGCCCAGGAGGCAGAACACCGCTTCGCGATGGGCGAGTTGCCGGACGAGGTGATGGAGATCTGCCAGCAGCTGGCGAAGCATCTGGAAAAGCTGCGCGGGCTGGCGGAGATGTTCCTGAACGACCTCAGCGAGAAAACTGGCTCGCACGACGTGGTGCGGCTGCACCGCATCCTGCTGCAGATGAACCGCGCGCTGGGGATGTTTGAGGCGCAGAGCAAGCTCTGGCGGCTGGCCTCGATGGCGCAGGCGTCGGGCGCGCCGGTCACCAAATGGGCCACCCGCGAAGTGCGCGACGGGCAGGTGCATCTCTTTTTCCACTGCGTGGGCATCCGCGTGGCCGATCAGCTGGAAAAGCTGATCTGGCGCAGCGTGCCGCACGTGGTCGTTACCTCTGCGACGCTGCGCTCTCTGAACAGCTTTTCACGGTTGCAGGAGATGAGTGGCCTGAAGGAGAAAGCGGGCGATCGTTTTGTGGCGCTGGACTCGCCGTTCAACCACTGCGAGCAGGGCAAGCTGGTCATTCCACGCATGAAATACGAGCCGCTTATCGACAACGAAGAGCAGCACATTGCGGAGATGGCGGCCTACTTCCGCGAGCAGGTCGAAAGTAAAAAATATCCCGGCATGCTGGTGCTGTTTGCCAGCGGGCGGGCGATGCAGCGCTTCCTGGAGCACGTCACCGACCTGCGTTTACTCCTGCTGGTGCAGGGCGACCAGCCCCGTTACCGGCTGGTGGAAACGCACCGCAAACGTATTGATAACGGCGAGCGCAGCGTGCTGGTGGGGCTACAGTCCTTTGCCGAAGGGCTGGATTTGAAGGGGGATTACCTGACGCAGGTGCATATCCATAAGATCGCCTTTCCGCCTATCGACAGCCCGGTGGTGATCACCGAGGGCGAGTGGCTGAAAAGCCTCAACCGCTATCCGTTTGAGGTGCAGAGCCTGCCTGCGGCGTCGTTTAACCTGATTCAGCAGGTGGGGCGTCTTATTCGTAGCCACGGCTGCTGGGGTGAGGTAGTGATTTACGACAAGCGTTTGCTCACCAAAAACTACGGTCAGCGGCTGCTGAACGCACTGCCGATCTTTCCGATTGAGCAGCCGGAGGTGCCTGAAGTAAAAAAACGCCCGGCAAAACTGGCCGCCGGGCGCAGGAAAAGCATCCGTGCTAAGGGGCGCGGTCCTACTGGTAAGTAAAGGTCACCTGAATCACGCTGCTGAACGTGCCTGCGGAGACGGGCATAGACGTGGCGTAATAGCGGGCGGAGAGCGGAAACGTGGCCGTGTGGTCAGTCGGGTTAATCGGCACGTTAAACGCCGCCTGCGGGGCGATCAGGATCTTGTCCTGTCGGTCGGCCAGCTCCAGCGCCAGCCCCTTCGCGCTGCCGGTGTTGGCGAATTTTGTCGGGTGCACGCTGTCTGCCTGGCCGTAGAAATAGGCCGTGGCAAGCGCCAGCGTGGCGGGACAGTGCGATACCGAGAGCGAAAAATCTTTCCACTCGCCGGTATCCCCGACGTCCCTGAAATTGCCTGATACTGCCTGGCCTAAATCTACCGTCAGGTTGCGGCTGGCGCTGTCAATGACGCAGGTGTTGGCGTAAATATTCCCCGTCATCTGGATCTGAATATCATCGGCGTGGGCCTGGGCTATCAGGCCCAGCGCCAGCATCAAAGCTGTTTTTTTCATGATCGTCACTTATAAGCGAGGGTAACGGTGGCAACGGTGTTGGCGGGGCCAGGCGTCACGACGTTGCTGGTTTGTTCGTAGCGAACCTCAAACGGGATCGCCAGCGTCTGGTTGGCGATTGCCTGGCTTTGGGTGTTCACGTAGGTGTCAAAGGTGGCGAGTTGGTTATCAACCAGCATTCTGACCCCGACGCCGGTTGCCATGCCGGGCTGCCGGGTGAGTTTGATCACCCCTGCTGACCCCGGTTCATAACCATTTGAACTGGTGACCTTAACTTCAGGCTGCACGTTGCTGTTGCAGTTCACCGTCACGTCAAAGTTTTGCGCCGGGCTGGATAACATCCCCACGCTAATAAAATCGCTGACCGGGAAGTCGCCCAGATTAATGGTCAGGTTTTTTGGGGAAACGGAGCAGGTGACGTTCTGGAAGTTAACGTTTCCTGCGTAGGAGATAACATTGGGTGAACCAATGCCGTCGTTGCCATATACGCCAATACCGAACTCTGTTTGCGCCTGAAGCAGCGTGCCGGACTGTACCGCATCACTGGTTTTAACCAGCTCAAGCGTGACGTTAAAATCAAAGGACTGATAACCATCGGTCGAGACATAGCCGATGGGCGTACTGCGGGAATCGCAGGCGACCTTTCCCCCGCCTGAAATGCGCTGGCCCTGGTCGTTCCTTAAGGCAATGCCGACTCCAGGCACGCCTGTGTCATAAACGCCGGTCAACCCGGGTATCTCCGAACCACTTCCGTAATAGCAGGAGATGATTTCCATCCCGCTTTCGTAAGGATGGTTGCAGTTACCCGCGACGTGTACAGTCTGCTCCGTACCGGGAATGGTAGCGCCTACTGCCAGCGTTGTCGGGACCGAAATGGTGGCAACGTTGATCATTTTCGGCATATCGGGCGTAGTGCAGTCAGCCTTCGCATGCGGCATAAATAATGCCGCGGTGCCCAGAATCAGTAAGAAAAAGCATTGTTTTAACATTTGCATAGTCGTTAGCCTGAACGGTGTATCAATGACACTGCGCGGCAGCGTTAATGATGCTGGTTTTCTCTTTCTCATCCGTTAGCGCATAGTCAGCGATGCAGTGCTCGCTCGCGTCCTGTCCCCAGGAAACGGCGAGATGCCCCTGCTGCGGCAGACCCGAAAGATAGGTCTGGCCGTCATTACCCACAATAAACTCGCTGTCCTTATCCTCTGTAGTGACCGTCGCGCCGAACGGCAGCGGTTTGCCGTTGTGCATCAGCGTCATCAGCACGCGGTTGCCCACGCGGGTGTTAAAGCTGGCGCGCACCACGGCCCCGCGAGTTGGGGTGACGACCTGCGCGGCGTGGGTGACGTCGGCATTGTCCGGCAGCGTTTCGGTATCCAGCGCAATGGTGTTGTGGCGATACGCGGTCACATACGGGACAACGGTGTAGCCGCGGAAGTCGGTTTCAACGCCGGTCTGATTAGTGATATGCGTCCCGTGCGTGCCCGGCGCTTTCACCAGCGCGATGGTCTCACCGAGCGGCTGGCTCAGGGTGATGCCGTTCGCATGGGCAACCACGCCGCCCTGCAGGCCGACGTTCACGGTCTGCTGATATTTGTCCTGGCTGACGCCGCCGCTCAGTTCGCCGTACGTTGCTTTGTAATCGGCGTTGAGGCTGGTGGAGTTGCCGCTGCCGGTACTGCTCACCCCCTCCTGAATATTCCAGTTGAGGTTATCTTCTTTCAGCGCCGTACCGTTCAGACCGATATTCTGCGTGGTGCCATCTTTGGTGTTGTTCAGGTTGTAGGTGGCCCAGGTGTTATGCATCCAGTGGTCCAGCGGCACCGAGACGCTCAGCGCGAACTGGTTGTCGTTCGTCACCTCATTGCCGTCTTCGTCGCTGTCGCGGGTGTTTTTGTTCATGCTGTAGCTGAGGCTGTAGCTCACGCCGTGCCAGCTGTTGTTGTAGCTGACGCTCACCGAGGTCATGTCCTGGCTCTGGGTCCAGTAGGTCTCTTTCACCAGGCTCAGGGTTACGGAACCCCAGCCTTCCGGCAGCGTCTGATCGACGGTGGCTTCGGTACGGGCGCGGCGCTGCTGCGGTTCAGACCAGTCGTCAGAGCGGGTATACGACTCCATGGTGTCTTCCAGGGTGTAAAACCCTTTGCTGTTATAGCGGTAGCCGGCCAGCGAGAAGTTGGTGCCTGACTGGGCGATATCTTTGCTGTAGCGCACGCGCCACGACTGGCCTTTGCTGGCCTGCTGTTTTTTCAGCAGGGCTTTGGCGCGAGTGACGTCAATGGAGAAGGCGCCTAAATCGCCCATGTTTTTCCCGACGCCCACTGCCTGAGACTGATAATGGCTGCTCTGCTGAACGCCGCCGTAGGCGGTGATACCGTAGGGTAAACCGTAGATGGCGCTGCCCTGGGCAAACGGGGTCTTTTCGACATCGTTGTCATAGGAACGATAACGCCCGGCGGTCACGCTGTAGCGCAGGTTTTTTTCACGCTGCAAGACCGGCACGGAGGCAAACGGCACGACAAAATGGCTTTCGCTGCCGTCGGTCTCTTTCACAGTAACCTGCAGGTCGCCGCTGCTGCCGGTGGGGTAGAGATCGTTAATTTCGAAGGCGCCCGGCGCGACCGTGTTCTGATAAATGACGTAGCCGTTCTGGCGAACCACCACCAGCGCGTTGCTGTGGGCCGTGCCGCGGATAATCGGCGCGTAGCCTTTCTCGCTGTCCGGCAGCATGTCGCTGTCGGATTTCAGCTCCACCCCGGTGTAGGGAACGCTGTCAAACACGTCGGCAGGGGATGAGCTCTGGCCGACGGTGATGTCGCTTTTCATTGCCACGATATCGCGTTGCGCATAGGTATAAACGGAGGTGAATTTCTGTTCCTCCTCATGGCCGGTGGTGCTGCGATTCCAGGTGGAATAGTTGCGAATGCGCCATGCGCCAACGTTCAGGCCTGGGCGCAGGTTTACGTACTGGCTGCTGTTATCCTGCTCACCGTGCTGTCGCGCGCGGCTGTGGCTGGCATTGGCGCTGTAATTAAGCAGGCCCGCAGTGATCCCTTCGTCAAACTCTTTCGGGTCAATGTAACCGCGAGGCACCTGGCCCAGCGCCGTTTGAGGGATGCTCATCAGCAGTTGCTGGTTGCGAACGCGAAAGGTGGCGGATGCCGCAGGAATGACATGTAAATCAGCACACTGGCCTTTGGCCATCAGCTGCGGAAATTTTTTGGTTTTGATGCCGAGGCTTTTTAATTCCTCAAGGCTAAAGCAAGGCTGCAGCGTGCTGTTGCCCTGCGAATCTTTCTGAAGCGTAAAGGTCACGTTGCGGGTATCAATTTTATTATTATTGATAAATACCGCGACCTCATATTTCCCCGGCGCCTGACCTGGCCCTTTTTCATAGATGGACAGATCGGTTTTACCCTGCTGGGGATTATCAATATCCAGCAGGGCAGGGTTAAAATAATCATCAGCCATAACCTGCTGCGCAAAGATCGCCATTGCCAGGCCACAGAGAATGACCAGCAATGAAGATAATCGGCAGGTGAACGGCTTTTTATGGCTGTACATAATTATTTTATTACCGGGCAAAAGAATTAATGAACGGATTTCGACCAGGTATGGCTGATGCTGCCGAAGTCGGTAATAATGGAATACGTCACGTTCGCGCCCCCGACATTACCCGGTAAGGCAAAATGCGTTTCCGTTTTCGGAACAGCCCAGGTGGCTTTCGCGACTTTATGACCATTCAGCGTAACGGTCTGGAAATTCATATAGAACGGCGTGGGGTTATTCACCACCAGATCGTTCCCTTCGCGGCGCCATTCAAGTTTATCCGCCACATTTTCTGGTCTGCCTTTTACCGCAGACGGGCGATACAGTAATTTGATTCGAGTATTAATGGCGATTTGCAGCGTATTTACCCCCTCAACGTGTTTTGAGGAAGGGATTGCTTTAATGTTCAACCAGTACAGGGATTCCCTGTCTTCCGGTAAATTTCCGCCCGTACGCACCACGCGCAGAACGTTATCTTCGTGCGCATCCAGACGGAAAAGCGGCGGGGTGATCAGGAATGGGGCTTTGGCCAGGTTTTTACCGCCGGAATCAACCCAGGACTGCACCAGATAATCCGTCGCATCTGGATTTGAAAGACCAAGAGAAGATTCCTTTTTATCTCCCTGATAGACCAGTCGGGTGCCGTTAATAATGACCCCAGCATGTGAAGCAGTTGCTACCAGTAAAAGTGTGCTCAGTAAATAACCGTGGCGCATAAAGATTTCTCAATGAATAGAGAAGATATTAATGCTCGCGAAAGCATTAATATCTCCGGATTGATAAGATCAGTTATAAATAACGGTGAAGGTTGAAACGGAGTTAGCAGGGCCTGCGGTAATTGCCGGGCCGGTTTGGATATAGCGTGCGCCGAACTCCAGATCGTTAACCGCCGTGCCGGAGGTTAACTGATACTGCTGAGACGGCGTATACAGGCTGACAGGCTGCTGCGAGGCATCCACCAGCTGAATCGCCACCCCTGTCGCCGCATCGGTATCTGGCGTTAAGGCAAGCGTTGAATTGTTATTCGCATCCGGTGTTCCGCCAAAGTTAATGGCGGCGGAGGTGACCGTGTCAGGACAATTCGTTAACTGAATATCAAACTTCGTTAAGGTGCTGGTAGAGCCTGCACCGGTAAATACCGTTTTAGACACTTTCCCCAGCTGTACATTTAATGGATTACTTAATCCATTTACGACCTGACAAGCAGAATCGATAATTTCGCCGGTGAAGTTTATTTGCCCTTCACCGTTCGTTGCCGCAAACGTGGATGCAGAACATCCCACCGCTGCGGCGATGATTAAACCTAAAGCAACCTTGTTCATAGCAAATCCTGATATGTTTCGGGTGATAGCGTTGCCTGGACGTTTTCACCGTTGACCCTTAATGACTTTCCGCTGGTTATTTAATCAAAAAATGTATGAATACGAATCTGCTATAGAAATCACAAATAATTGAAAAAAAGCTTGTGTTTATTTTTTGCTATTAAAACAGAAGGTTGCCTTAAGGGATAAAAAACTAACGGAGAGCCATTCATCAGGGCTATAGTGTTAACAAGATAGGCTGTCAGGAGAAATGTCGTGGATTATCGCAAAATTATCAAAGAGGTAGGACGTGGGAAAAACCACGCCCGCGACCTGGACCATGAAACCGCTCGCGCGCTTTACACCCGTATGCTCAACGGCGAGGTACCGGACCTGGAAATGGGCGGCATCCTGATTGCGCTGCGTATCAAAGGTGAAGGCGAAGCGGAGATGCGTGGTTTCTACGAGGCGATGCAGGCGCAAACGCTGCGCTTAACGCCGCCAGTGGCAAAACCGATGCCGATTGTGATCCCGAGCTATAACGGGGCGCGCAAGCAGGCAAACCTGACGCCGCTGCTGGCTATATTGTTACATAAGCTGGGGTTCCCGGTGGTGGTACATGGGGTCAGCGAAGATCCCACGCGCGTGCTGACAGAAACCATCTTTGAACTGCTGGGCATTGAACCGACTCTCCATGCCGGCCAGGCGCAGGCAAAGCTGGAGGGGAACCAGCCGGTCTATATTCCCGTTCGTGCGCTCTGCCCGCCTTTGGAAAAGCAGCTGGACATGCGCTGGCGCATGGGCGTGCGTAACAGTGCGCACACCCTGGCGAAGCTGGCAACGCCGTTTGCTGAGGATGCCGCACTGCGTCTTTCCAGTGTTTCTCATCCGGAGTACGTGACGCGCGTCGGTCAGTTCTTTGCCGAAATCGGTGGACGCGCACTGCTGATGCACGGAACAGAAGGGGAGGTGTACGCCAACCCGCAGCGTTGCCCACAGCTGATGCTGATCGATTCTGCCGGTACGCGCGTTGTGCTTGAACGCGGGGAAGAAAACAGCGATGTGATTCTGCCGGAGTCAAAAGATCCGCAGGTTACCGCGCACTGGATTACGCAGTGCCTGGCCGGAAATGTGCCGGTCCCACAGTCGATCAAACTGCAAATGGCCTGCTGCTTGCTGGCGACAGGGGAGGTAGAGACGGTGGAAGCGGGGTTACAGCGGGTGGCACAGTCGTTTTAAGCAAAAAAAAGCCCGTCCAGTGGCGGACGGGCAAGCAAGGGTAACAAACAACAGGGTCAATGAGGGTTGGAGCAGCTCACCAGAGGGTTTGGCGAGGGTACAGCATTCATTTCAGGCGATTATTTGTAGATAACCGCAGTACCGCTCAGCTTGTTATTGGTGTTAGCGGAGGTGATGGTGTATCCGCTTGCACCGGCAGCAGCGGCTTTCTCAGCCAGCTTGGCTTCCAGGCCGTCCAGCGTGGTCGCGCCTTCTGCACTTACCACACCGATTTTATTCATGCTCTGGGCCTGAGTGGATGAAACAGGCTCTACGGCGAATGCGCCGAAAGACAGAGCGGACAGGGCAACAGCAGCTACAGCATATTTGATGGTTTTCATAATTAATCTCTCGCAGGTGTTTTCTGTTAAGGGGACGATGTTCCGTCGATGTGATAAGTATCACGTTTTTTCCTGACGGATAAAATCGAAGAGAATTGACGTGATCAGTCAAAAAAATTGAATGACAAATAACTTATTGAATATTAATAAATTCAAACCAGCGCTTTACACTTCTTGTGGATGCGCTTTACAGAACAAAGATGAAGGGCACATTTTGCTACGCGGTTCGCTAAAAACCGTGAGCGTAAAGGTAAGTGCAGGCAGGGTTAACTTAGGTAAAGGAGAGTCAGCGTAACTGGCTATCTTTCGATCCTCTGCGATTATAACCTGAATGTGACGCATTTTTTGAATCTTTATCCTGCTGGCAGGTAATACATAACCTTACGCCTGGAATGGCTTTACGCCGCGCCTCCGGGATCGGCTCTCCGCATTCTTCGCACTCCTTCAAACTTTCGCCGCGCGGAATCTCGCCGCGAGCGCGCGCAACCGCATCTTCAATGGTACTGTTGATCTGTTCGTTAACGGCGTCGTCATTCGCCCAACCGGAAGCCATGGCATCCTCCTGAAATCGGTTTATACCCTGTTTTTAATATGGGGTTAAAAAATGAACAATCAAGATAAAGTGGAAATGAACTGCATCCGGCAGGCAGATGCAGTCTTGTTGTGGAGGAAAAAATTATTTATAGATGGTTGCTGTGCCGTACATATGGTTATCTCCGCCAGCGGAGTTCACGACAAAGCCTTTCGCACCTTCCTGGCGGGCTTTTTCGGCCAGTTTATTCTGCAGATCGTCAAGGTTACTTGCGCGACTTACCGAGACGGTGCCCGCCGGACGCAGCTGGCTAGTATCGGTACTTTCATTCAGTGACTGAACGGCCATCGCAGAAAATGAAGCCGTTGCCAGGGCGCCGGCGATAACAGCAAGGGTCAGGTACTTTTTCATAATCACATCCTCATGAGGAAACAACAGGTGATTCCCTTTAAGTTTAGAAGCCTGACGAGTGTGACTTAGCGCAAATATTTGATGATGATCTGCTTATTTTTTGAACGATAAAAACTGACAATTCGCTGACAGATCATAGACGTAGAGGTGTTTGATTTACGGTGTTTTTTTAAGCGCCGCAGAGAAAGATTTACCGCTGGGCCAGCACAGGGTATCTTACGCCGCTGTTTAAAGGAGAACGCCATGACTTCCCAAAAGCCGGGATTGCACCCACGAAATCGCCACCGCAGCCGCTACGACATGAACGCCCTGTGCCAGAGCTGCCCTGCGCTGCAGGACTATATTGTCCAGACCCCAGCGGGTGAGCCGACCGTCAACTTTGCCGATCCGCAGGCGGTGAAAACGCTGAACAAAGCCCTGCTGGCGCATTTTTACGGTGTGGCTCACTGGGATATTCCGGAAGGCTTTCTCTGCCCCCCTGTGCCGGGCCGTGCTGATTACGTTCATCACCTTGCCGATCTGCTTGCCGAAGATCGTGACGGCGCTGTACCGCAGCAGGCTTCCATCCTGGATATAGGCACCGGGGCAAACCTGATTTACCCGCTTATTGGCGTACATGAATATCACTGGCGCTTTACCGGGAGCGAAATCGGCGCCGAGGCCTTTGCCAGCGCGCAGGCGATTATCAGCGCGAACCCTGGCCTGAGCCGTTCCATTCGTCTGCGTCGTCAGAAAGAGGCGGCTGCCATCTTCAACGGCATTATTCATAAAAACGAAAGCTATGACGCTACGATGTGCAACCCGCCGTTTCATGATTCGGCGGCAGCGGCTCGCGCGGGCAGCGAACGTAAACGCCGCAACCTCGGTCAGGTGGAAGACGCCGCGCTGAACTTCGGCGGGCAGCAGCAGGAGCTGTGGTGCGAGGGCGGTGAAGTTGCCTTCATCCTGCGCATGATTGCGGAAAGCAAACAGTTTGGCCGTCAGGTGAAGTGGTTCACGACGCTGGTTTCCCGCGGGGATAACCTGCCGCCGCTCTACCGCGCGCTGAGCGAAGCGGGCGCCGTAAAAGTGGTGAAAAAAGAGATGGCGCAGGGCCAGAAGCAGAGCCGCTTTATCGCCTGGTCGTTTATGGACGATAACAAACGTCGCAAATAGTATCCCGCCGTAGGCCGGGTAGGGCAAAGCCGCCACCCGGCTCGGTTACAGCGTCGGCTCCTGCGGAGGGAGCGGCGAGGCGGGCGGCGACAATACCTGATACGTCTGCACCGGCGTTCGCACGTTCGCCAGATCGAAGTGCTTTTTCACCATGCTGTCGAGGGCAAAGCGCACCGTCCACTGCTTCAGCGGCTGGGTGGTGAACGACACGCGCAGGGTGAAAGCCGTGTTGGTCAGCCCAACGATGCCGGCAAACGACGGCTCGCCAATCACCAGCCCGCGAATATCCTCCATTTCCATCAGTTCACTGACCGCATCCCGCAGCGCCTGCTTCGCTTTGTCGGCATCCTCATGACGATCCACATCGTAGTTGGCCACAACGGAGCCAATGCCGCGCACAAAGTTGGCGAAGGTAGTGATCGATGACCAGGGAATGATGTGATATGCCCCGGTATCCTGACGCACGCCTACCGAGCGAATCGACATCCTCTCCACGGTACCGGTCAGCGGCCCGATGGTCACCAGATCCCCTGTGTTCATCCCGTTCTCAAACTGGATAAAGATGCCGGTAATAATATCCTTCACCAGCGTTTGCGAGCCGAAGGAGATCGCCAGACCCAGCGCGCCAGCACCCGCCAGCAGCGGGGCGATATTCACGCCGATTTCCGATAGCACAATCATGATGGTGATGGTGCTGATGATCACCGCCAGCGCATTGCGGAACAGGGTCAACAGCGTGCGCGCGCGGGCGCTGGGGAGCGGTCTGCCGTGAATATCCGATACCAGACGGTTCTCGATAAGGCTCGCCAGCAGCGTCCAGCCGACGGCGGAGAAGAACAGAATCAGCGCGATACGAATTAAAATATCGACGGTCTTCTCGCCTGCGCCGTTATGCAGCCAGTTCCAGAAATCAAACAGGCTCCACGCATTCAGCAGCAGCATAATTGCCACGCAGACGGTGAGGATGCGCGCCACCTTCAGCGATACCGACATCCAGCCGTTCACCCGCTTTTGCAGTTCCGGGTAATTACGCTGCACCTGCGGCGACAGGGTGATGGTTTTCGAGATCCAGCGGGACAACAGCCCGGACACAAACGCCGCGATGCCGATAATCGCCAGGCTTTTAAACGTCGCCCCCATCATAAATTTCAGGCTGTTTCCCGGGTCGAACAGCGAGAAGAAGCACAGCACAATAAAGTACGCGCTTGCCAGCCAGTGCCACACCAGCGCGAAGGCGCGGATAAACAGGCTGAAGAAAGAGAGGGAACGGTCGGCCAGATGCAGCAGACTCTCGGTGATCGCCCTTTTATTGTGGAAGATAAGGTACAGAGACCAGACGGTTATACAGAGCATAATCAGCACGTTCGCCAGCGCGCCAAACTGCACGTTGACCTGGTTGGATATAATCGGCACGGCAACCAGCAGGCCGTATCCTATCAGCCCGCTGAGCACGCTTAGCCGCACGGCCCAGTATTTCGCGCTGTCGTCGTTGATGTTGAAAGGGCGAAGTTCAGGCACGCGCGGGCAAAAGATGACGCGCAGCACCGCTTTAAAAAATTCGATGAGCGCAAACGCATTCAGGAAGAGCGCCTGCTGGAAGGCAATGGTTTTGTTGCCCGTATTGAGGCGGTCCGCCAGCACCTGACCGACAAACAGCGTCAGGGCCAGCAGCAGTAAATCGATGATAAACGCCCCGGTAATCATGGCCGGGAGGTGCAGCCAGCTGCTTTTATGCTGATTTTTTTTCCGTCCCCAGTGGCCCATCTTCCGGTAGAGCGGCCAGGCGCACAGGCGCAGCAGCCAGTAAAAAATGAATACGGCACCCGCCAGAATCGCAAACTGCGTGGCGGCTGCGGTGAAGGTGTGGGGATTAAAAGGTTTATACGAGGTGCCAATAAGATTTCGATAGAGCTGGGCAAAACGCGACGACAGGGCTTCCCCGTAGCGGCGGCTGATGTCGGTGACGTTTTCCAGTACCGTCTTTTCCTCTTCGACCTGCGGTGGCGTAATGGTCGGAACCGGATCCTGAGGCGGCGTGGCGGCCACCTTCCTCAACTGATCGATCAGCTCCTGCCGGGAGGTGTCATTCTCAAGGACGTCGGCAAGTGCGCTATAGGCCGCTTTTTTTTGTTCTACATCCGGCTCCGGAGGCGGCGTATTTTGCTGAGTAGCAGTTGCTCCGGTGGTGACGCCGGGGATTGCCACGGCGAGCGATGGCGCACTAAACAGGCTTATCAACAGCAGCAGGATCCACGGCACGGCGTCCTCCGACAAAAATATCGTGCAAAATGATAAGTATAGAGGGCGAGAGGCGGAGGGAAGTTTTTGGGAACAATCTGGCGTAAAAAAGCCGGGCAAGCCCGGCTCGGTATGTAGCGAGGGATCAGGAGACGTGCTGCAGGAACTCCTGCAGACGCTGGCTAGGCGGATTCGCGATCAATTCCTGCGGGTTACCGTCTTCGGCGATGCGGCCTTTATCAATAAAGATCAGGCGGGAAGCCACTTTCTCAGCAAAGCCGATTTCGTGGGTCACGATCACCATCGTCATCCCTTCTTCCGCCAGATCCTGCATGACTTTCAACACCTCGTGGCGCAGTTCCGGGTCGAGTGCGGACGTCGGCTCATCAAACAGCATCATCTTCGGTTTCACCGCCAGCGCGCGCGCAATCGCCACGCGCTGCTGCTGGCCACCGGAGAGCTCGGAAGGGTAGTGGTGCGCCCGCTCCGCCAGGCCAACCTTCGCCAGCAGATCTTTTGCCAGCGCTTCCGCCGCCGCTTTGTTGGCACCGCGCACGCGCAGTGGGCCAAACATCACGTTTTCCAGCGCCGTCAGGTGCGGGAACAGGTAGAACTGCTGGAACACCATGCCCGCTTCCTGACGAATCAGACGCTCGTCCACTTTCGGGTCGTTTACCTTCAGACCGTCAACGATCAGATCGCCGCTGGTGATCTCTTCCAGCTTGTTGATGCAGCGCAGCAGGGTCGATTTACCGGAACCGGAAGGCCCGATAATCACCACCACTTCACCCTGCTTGATATTCAGATCGATATTGTGCAGCACCTGGGTTGGGCCAAAGTGCTTGGAGACGTTTTTAAATTCAATCACAGGATTTTCATCCTTCTTTCAAGACGGCGCAGAACGAAGCTCAGTACCAGCGTAATGATCAGATAAACAACGGCGACCGCACTCCAGATTTCCAGCGCGCGGAAGTTGCCCGCAATGATTTCCTGGCCCTGACGGGTCAGTTCGGCCACGCCGATAACGATGAACAGCGATGTATCTTTAATGCTGATAATCCACTGGTTACCCAGCGGCGGCAGCATGCGGCGCAGCGCCAGCGGGAGAATAACGTGGCGGATCGTTTCGCGACGAGAAAGACCTAATGCCAGACCGGCTTCGCTGAAACCTTTATGAATCGACAGCACCGCCCCGCGGGTGATTTCCGCGATGTAGGCGCCCGAGTTGATCATAATGGTCACGACGGCCGCGCTGAACGGATCGATGCGCAGGTCGGTGAAGGCCATTGGCAGGGCGAAGTAGATAAACATGACCTGCACGACAATCGGCGTGCCGCGGATCACTTCGATGAAAACCAGTGCGATGTGGTTTGCAATCCAGCCACCGTAGGTGCGGGCGAAACCGGCGACAAGACCGATAATCAACCCACCTACCAGACCCAGGACCGAAATCCACAGGGTCATTTTAGCGCCTTCAAGCAAGAGTGGAATGGCAGGCCAGATGGCGCTCCAGTCAAACTGCATGATGTATTCCTGTATACCGTGGTGAAAAACGAAAAATGTAGGCCCGGCCAGCGTGAGCGCCGCCGGGCGCTATAAACCTGAATTCAGGTAAAATTATTTAGGCTCAGTACCGAACCATTTTTTATAGATTTCGTTGTAGGTGCCGTTCTCTTTCAGCGTTTTCAGTGCGCCGTTAACTTTGGTGCGCAGATCGTCGCTGCCTTTCGGGAACGCGATACCGTACTGCTGAGCTTCCAGAGAGTCGCCCACGGCTTTGAACTTGCCGTTACCCGCCGTTTTAATGAAGTACAGGATGTTCGGCGTGTCGTGCAGAACAGCGTCAGCACGGTTGGTGCCGAGTTCCATATACGCGTTGTCAATGTTCGGGAACTGGCGCAGGTCTTTGGTTTTGATGTTCGCTTTCGCGTAATCCACGGAACCGGTGCCGCTCTTCACTGCCACCACTTTACCGTCGAGGTCTTTCACGCTTTTTACGTCGTTATTATCCGCTTTGACCATCACCAGCAGGCCGCTTTTGTAGTAGCCGTCAGAGAAGTCGATCGCTTTTTTACGTTCTTCGGTAATGGTGATGCCCGCCAGCGCCAGATCGACGTTTTTGGTTTGCAGCGCCGGGATGATGCCGCTGAAGTCCATCGGCTTCAGGGTGTAGTCCAGTTTGAGTTCTTTGGCGATAGCGGCCCACAGATCAACATCAAAACCAACGTATTTGTCACCCTGTTTGAATTCAAACGGAACGAACGCCGTGTCGGTCGCCACAACCAGTTTGTCGGCAGCCTGAGAAGACACCGCAAAAGCCAGGGTAAGTGCAGCCAGTGAAACTTTTAATACAGACTTCATAGCATTTCCTTTTATATCCACGGGGCGATCCCCTGCGAGAACGACTGGCACAATGAAAAAATCGTGCCAACTTTACAAGCTGTTGTTTTACAAAGGGGATGAAATCATCCATTGCACAAAAAGCGTGGCAATGATGTCGTGTTGCACCAGCATGGAGCACCATTTTGGTGCGCTTCGTTTGGGTCAACTGACGGGGAGATATTAAGCGTAAATTCTGACGAAAAAACAATCTTCCATTAACGGTTGTGTGAGGTGATTATTACAATTTATTCACTTTTGCACCGTCTCAGGCAAAAACTGTGCACCATAAATGTGCAAAACCCTCACCAGAGGCGAGGGTTTGACAGGAAAGTCTTATGGATTACTCGATGTTAGATTCGATAAACCACAGGAACTGATCCAGGTCGCGGGATGCGGCGGTGAAGATGTCTGCGGTATCTTCATCCTTGGCTTCGCTAATCGCTTTGCGCACGTCATTAGCCACAATCGCGTAGCGGTCCGCCAGCTCTTTCAGGTGATCCTGAACGGTGTGGATATCCAGCGGGTAGCTTTTCAGCGGCGTTTTGCTGTTGATCACCTGCGTGGTACCAAGCGCGACACCACCCAGCTGAACGGCACGTTCAGCCATCGTATCGAGGTGTGTCACCAGTGCTGTGCGGAAGCCATCCAGCATTTCATGGACGGCGATAAAGTTTGCACCGCGCATATTCCAGTGGGCCTGTTTGGTGATCAGCGAAAGATCGATGAACTGGATCACCTGGCGATTCAGCAACTCAATGGTCGCTTTTTTGTCGCTATCCGATACATCGTTACGGGTATAAAGCAGATTAGACGCTTTCGTTTTCACCAGTTTAGCGGTACTCATAATCTCATATCCTCTTGATGTTTATGTCCCAGGTAATTACGGAACTAAGTATAGCACCGGATTTTTTCTCTGCGGTCTGGCTGTGCCTATCGGTTTAATAGCAAGAAGGAGGTTGATAATTTAATTTATTGAAATTAAAAGATAATTTTAAAATTGATACAGATCAATCTTAATTCGCATTGAGGAGAATGGGTGGGGAAGGATATTTCGGTAATTTGACAAACTATGTAAGAAATTATAACGGATGGCATTCTGGCCTTTATTCTGCATGGCCGTGAAGCCATGCAGAATATATGGCATTAGCCGATGTCGATTTTCTCAACTTTAGGTTCAGGGCGCATGGTGAGCGTTGACCCCATTGACGCCGCGATAATTGAGCAGAGCGCCAGCGTCTGGGTAAACGTCAGCGTTTCGCCCAGGAACACCATCCCGGAGATCGCCGCAAGGGCGGGCTCCATGCTCATCAGAGTGCCAAATATGCGCGTCGGCAGACGCGTCAGGGCAATCATCTCCAGAGAATAGGGGAGAGCCGTTGAAAGAATAGCGACCGCCAGCCCGATGGGCATGACTGACCATTGCCAGATAGACTCCGTGGCCTGCGCCATACCGATCGGCACAAAAACGATAGCCGCAATCACGGAACCCAGGGCGACCGTTGCCGGGCCATGCTCTTCACCCGCTCGCTGCCCGGTGAGTATATAGACAGCCCAGCAGGCTCCTGCTCCCAGCGCCAGCGCTGCGCCCGTGAGATCAATCTCAGAGACATTCTGGCCGAGCGGCAGCAGGAACCATAAGCCCAGAACGGCCAGCACGACCCAGATAAAATCCACCGGACGACGTGACGAGAAAAGCGCGACCGCCAGCGGGCCGGTAAACTCCAGCGCGACGGCAATCCCCAGCGGGATGGTCTGGATGGAGAGGTAGAACATATAGTTCATTGCCCCGAGGGACAGACCATAAAAAAGCAGGGGAAGACGTTGCTCTTTTTTGAAGCGCAGACGCCAGGGTTTGAAGATGACGACCAGTATCGCCGTTCCCAGCACGATACGCAGGGCTGTTACCCCGGGCGCACCCACCAGTGGAAAAAGCGATTTTGCCAGCGAAGCACCGCTTTGGATGGACAACATGGCAATAAGTATGACGGCTACCGGCAACCAGACCGACGACGTGCGGGATAACCCAGGCATCCTTTCTCCTGTCAGCTAATGTCAAGTGGAGTAAAGGTTGCAGTGTAAAGGAAATATACAGCTACGGTTGAGACTAGGTTGAAAAAAAAGACCCGTGAAATCCGTAAAATGGTTAAGCGCTGGTGGATTTATCACCTGAAAGATTAGGAATAATCTGGATGAATGTAACGGCGCAGACGCGCAATATGGGCGTTTAGTAGGAAAAATCGCATGTGATTTGAAAGAGTTAGCTGAGGTTGGAAACGTTCTGTTACAGGAAAGGCCTCATTAGACATCACGAATCACAAAGAGTTTCGCAAAATTTTTTGATATATTTAAAACTTACGGACTTACTTGAAGCACATTTGAGGTGGTTATGAAAAAAATTGCATGTCTTTCAGCACTGGCCGCTGTACTGGCTGTTTCCGCAGGTACCGCTGTAGCTGCTACTTCTACTGTAACTGGTGGTTACGCTCAGAGCGATATGCAGGGCGTGATGAACAAAACCAACGGTTTCAACCTGAAGTATCGTTACGAGCAGGATAACAACCCGCTGGGCGTGATCGGTTCTTTCACCTACACCGAGAAAGATCGTACTGAAAACGGCGCATACAACAAAGGCCAGTACTACGGTATCACTGCTGGTCCAGCTTACCGTCTGAACGACTGGGCGAGCATCTACGGTGTTGTAGGTGTTGGCTACGGTAAATTCCAGCAGACCGAAAACCAGGGTCTGAACCGCACTGCAAGCAACAGCGACTACGGCTTCTCCTATGGCGCAGGCCTGCAGTTCAACCCAATCCAGGACGTGGCGCTGGACTTCTCCTATGAGCAGAGCCGTATCCGCAACGTTGACGTTGGCACCTGGATCGCGGGCGTAGGTTACCGCTTCTAATCACTTCGGTGAGCTAATAAAAAATCCGCCCAATGTGGCGGATTTTTTTTTAGCTTTTTCCCCTCTCCTTGTGAGAGAGGGTCAGGGTGAGGGCATCAGACCGCACGAGATCGCACAGCTTACTTACTCTTTATATCAAAAATATCGGTACCCAGATGGTTATAGTCAACTTTCTGTAACTTGAAGTTGGTAACGTACACTGGGGGCGCTTTCTTGTTGGAGATAAACGGGTAATCATTTTTTATCTCTTTGGCCTTAATCCCCGTCCACTGCGAGAAGAACTGCAGGAAATCATTCGCCGAGCGCCGCGCTTTGATAACGCGATGCGTTTTATCATCGCTCGACAGCACCATAAACGGCACCTGGAAATTCTGCTGGAACTGGTCGTCGTGCGCCAGATACTGCACTTCTTTGCCACGCTCTTTAAACGCCAGCCCGTGATCAGAGAAATAGACCACAGAGAAGCTTTCGCCCGTATTGCGCAGCTGATCGTAAAGCTTGCTGAGCAGCTCGTCGGTTTGCGTCATGGTATAGAGATAGCAAGAGGTCTCTTTCGACTGCACAAACTCCGCGTATTTACCGCCAGTGCGATCGCAGGCCTGCGGGTGCGATCCCATCAGGTGCAGAACAATCAGCTGCGGCTGGGTGCGCTGGGTAGCAAAGACCTGCGCCGTCATCTTCAGCAGCGCCTCGTCTTTGGTGTTTTTGTCGGCTTCAAAGTCGCCGCTCTTCAGGAACTGCACTTCGTCAGCACGCTTAGCAATACTGGCGATGGCGGTGTCGTATTCGCCAATTTGCCCCTGATTGGAGAACCACCAGGTCTGAAAACCGGCGCGGTTGGCCAGCGTGACAAAATTATCCTGAAACTGAGGTTTGCCATCCACCACGCGGTTCAGCGTCAGGCCGAGCGATTTCTGCGTCGAGCCGCTGGCCGCCACATAATCGGTAAACAGGGTGCCGTTGACAGAGCTGGCAAACGGTGTGTTATTCCAGTGCCCGCCAAATGCGCCCAGCGCGTCGCGACGTGCGCTCTCGCCAATCACCACCACATAGGTATGGTATTTCGGCTTAACCGCCAGCACGTTCCAGGTCTCTTTCATATTGGAAAGTTCAGCCATGCGCGCCTGCTCGTCGAGAACCTCTTTATTGTTCACGACGACGTCTTTAACGAAACGGAACACCGGATAGCCCGTATCTTTCAGCTTGAACACGCCGCCCCAGGCCAGGTTTTGCACCGGCGCAACGAAAAACGTCCCCACGCTAAACGCCAGGCACAGAGACTCCATTTTTCCCCATGATCTCTTCGCGTCTGCTTTGCGACGAACCGCGATGACGCCAAGCGCAAAGATAAAGAGGCCGACGACGTAGCTGTACCAGGGGAAGATCGTCAGGATCTCCGTCGACTCTTCCATATTGGTGGAGTGCAGCGCCAGCAGGGTGTTGAAGTTTGGCGCGCCGTAGGCCTGGCCAAACGGGAAATACATCGCAGCAATCAGCGAACAGACCCCTACCAACGCTTTCTGCACGCGCGGGGCCGCTCGCCACAGCACATGCAGGATGCAGGTGAAAGCCACTGCATAAAGCAGGCTGAAGGGATAGCCGAGCGCAAAGTTAATCAGCAGCGACTGCAAAAAGTAAAATCCCGTCCACGGGCTTAAGGCCCGGCTGCGGGTAACGATGGTATCTATCAGGGTTACATTCATAGGTCACTATCACAAAAACGCCATGTGCTCACCCTGGCGCCAAGGGTCAAAGCCTGCCGGACAGTGCGTGGAAAGGGAATGAGAGGTCCGCTTCAGCGAGCCGCAAATTGTGCAGGGCTGCAAGAAGATAGTGCGAGCGTGAATTAAGGTCAACAGTTGCTAAACAGATGTTTTGCGAAGGGGGCTGCAAATCCGCAAAAATTATCGGGAATTGGTCAGTTTACAGCGGAAGTGTGACAGAAAAATGAAGCGGCGTACCGCAACGCCGCTTAGTGGGAAGGTTTGTCGTCCTGATGCGGTTTGTTGTTAAACATATCGCACAGCATGTTCAACAGCATTAAGCGCACTTTAAAAGGAGAGTGGGTAAACACGTTCATACACCTCTTGAATTCGTTCATGAAACCTCCTGATGTTTGATCCCTTCGATCCGTGAAGGGTGACTGCATTACATACAGATATAGCACAGGCTATATTGTATAGCTATGGCTATTTCGTTAATTTTTTGTGCTTGTGGAGGGATGGTTTACAATGTGCGCTCTCGATACCGGGCGCTGGAAGCGTCACCCCAATGAGGAAGTACAATGAACCGTCGCGCAGGTAAGCCAGCCATTAAAAAAACGACGCAACTGGTGAATGTTGAAGAACATGTCGAAGGTTTTCGCCAGGTCCGTGAAGCGCACCGGCGTGAACTGATTGATGATTATGTTGAACTGATTTCCGATCTGATCCGCGAGGTTGGGGAAGCGCGTCAGGTCGATATGGCCGCCAGGCTGGGGGTTTCGCAGCCAACGGTCGCTAAAATGTTAAAACGTCTGGCCTCGGTAGGCCTGATCGAAATGATCCCCTGGCGCGGCGTGTTTCTGACGCCGGAAGGGGAGAAGCTTGCGCAGGAGAGCCGCGAGCGCCATCAGCTTGTCGAGAACTTTTTGCTGGTGCTGGGCGTCAGCCCGGAAATTGCCCGTCGGGATGCGGAAGGAATGGAGCACCACGTTAGCGAAGAGACGCTGGTGAAGTTTCGCGAATTTACCCTTAAATATGGTCCCTCTGCTGAATGAAAATCCCTGGACTGCAGGCCCTCTCACGTGATCGTTTCTTCCATCTCTTATTAATCATTGGCGCCGGGTTAAGCCTGTTTGTGCCGTTTGCGCCACAGGCCTGGTCTGCGGCGATTGACTGGCGCACCATCATCACCCTGAGTGGGTTAATGATGCTGACCAAAGGGGTCGAGCTGAGCGGCTATTTTGACGTCCTGGGGCGTAAAATGGTGCGCCGTTTTGCCACCGAGCGCAGGCTGGCCCTGTTTATGGTGTTCTCCGCCGCGGTGCTGTCGACGTTTCTGACCAACGATGTGGCGCTGTTTATCATCGTACCCCTCACGCTCACCCTGCGTAAGCTTTGCGAGATCCCGGTCAGCAGACTGATCATCTTTGAAGCGCTCGCCGTTAACGCCGGTTCTCTGTTGACGCCCATCGGCAACCCGCAAAATATTCTTCTCTGGGGACGTTCCGGTCTGTCATTCGCCGCCTTTACCTGGCAGATGGCGCCTCTGGCGCTGGTGATGATGCTATCGCTGCTGGCGGTCTGCTGGTTCGCGTTTCCGGATAAAAAGCTGCAATACCATAGCGGGACCACGGGCCCGCAGTGGCAGCCGCGGCTGGTCTGGAGCTGCCTCGGGCTGTATATCGTCTTCCTGTTCGCCCTGGAGCTGAGGTATGAGCTGGCGGGCGTCCTGCTCGTCGCCGCGGGCTTTGTCGTGCTGGCGCGGCGCGTGCTGGTGAGCGTGGACTGGACGCTGCTGCTGGTCTTTATGGCGATGTTCATCGACGTGCATCTGCTTATTCAGCTTCCGGTGCTGCAAAACGTTCTGCACAGTGTCAGCACGCTGTCGCAGCCGGGGCTGTGGCTGACGGCGATTGGCCTGTCGCAGTTTATCAGCAACGTGCCTGCCACCATTCTGCTGCTCAACTACGTTCCGCCGGACACGTTACTGGCCTGGGCGGTGAACATCGGTGGGTTTGGGCTGCTGCCCGGCTCCCTGGCAAACCTGATCGCCCTGCGCATGGCCAACGACCGTCGCATCTGGTGGCGCTTCCACCTCTGGTCGATCCCGATGCTGCTCTGGGCTGCGGCGATCGGTTTCGGACTATTCCTTCTCATATAGTGCGCAATTTGTCAGTTTTTCCTGGCAAATGTATAGCAACGTCCTAGCTTTAGTGAACGGCATAGTGTGATGCCGCTCACTGACAGGACCGTTGCTGAATTATGGCAGAAGAACAAAATCCACCTGCTGACGAGCAGGATAAAAACAATAACGAGCGTAAACGCCCGGGCAAAAAACCGTTAATTATCCTTGGCATCGTGGTCATCGTGATGGTGATCGTGGCGCTGGTCTGGTGGTTTTTAACCCGCAACGAAGAGACCACCGACGACGCCTTTACCGACGGCGACGTGGTGACCATTGCCCCCAAAACGGCGGGCTACGTTACCGAGCTTCGCGTGCGGGATAACCAGCGCGTGAAGAAAGGGGACGTGCTGGTGGTGATCGATCCTCGCGATACCACCGCCCAGCGCGATCAGGCTCAGGCTCAGCTTGGGCTGGCTATCGCGCAGCTGCATCAGGCCCAGGCGCAGCTGGCGCTCTCAAAAGTGCAGTATCCCGCCCAGCGTGATGAAGCCAAAGCGCAGGTGCTGAAAGCGCAGGCCGATCTGGCGAACGCGCAGGCGGAATACCGCCGCCAGCGCGGCGTCGACCCGCGCGCGACCACCCAGCAAAGTATTGATTCTGCGAACGCTCAGCTGCGCAGCGCCCAGGCTGGCCTTGCCAGCGCACAGGCGCAGCTGGAAGTGGCGGAGCAGGTACAGCTGCAAATCCGCCAGCAGGAGACCAACGTCGAAGCCCGCGAGCGTCAGGTCGAACAGGCCAAAGCGCAGCTGGAAACCGCGAATCTGAACCTCTCTTACACCGAAGTCCGCGCCCCGTTCGACGGCTTTGTCACCAAACGCAACGTGCAGCCCGGCACGCTGGTTCAGGCGGGCACCGCGCTGTTCTCGCTGGTCTCCCCGAACGTATGGGTGGTGGCGAACTTTAAAGAGTCCCAGCTTGAGCGCATGAAGCCCGGCGATAAGGTTAGCGTCTCCGTGGATGCCTGGCCGGATATGGAGCTTGAAGGCCATATCGACAGCATCCAGCAGGGCAGCGGCTCGCGCTTCTCCGCCTTCCCGTCGGAAAACGCCACCGGTAACTTCGTGAAGATTGTTCAGCGCGTGCCGGTAAAAATCGTCATTGATAAAGGTCTGGATCCGAACAAGCCGCTGCCGCTGGGGCTGTCGGTTGAACCGAAGGTCACCGTGGAATGACGGATCATAGCCACGATAACTGGAAGCCCGCCAGTAACCCGTGGGCGGTGGCGATTGTCGTCACCCTGGCGGTGTTCATGGAAATTCTGGACACCACCATCGTCAACGTCGCGCTGCCGCACGTGGCGGGGTCGCTCTCGGCCAGCTACGACGAATCCACCTGGGTACTGACAAGCTACCTGGTGGCGAACGGCATCGTGCTGCCCATCTCGGCGTTCCTGAGCCGGCTGTTTGGCCGCAAGCAGTTCTTCCTCATTTGCATTGTGATGTTCACCATCTGCTCGTTTCTGTGCGGCATCGCCACCGAGCTGTGGCAAATCATCCTGTTCCGCGTGATGCAGGGCTTCTTTGGCGGCGGGTTGCAGCCCACCCAGCAGTCGGTGCTGCTTGACTACTTCAAGCCGGAGGACAGGGGCAAAGCGTTTGGGCTTTCCTCCATTGCGATTATCGTCGCGCCGGTGCTCGGCCCGACGCTGGGGGGCTGGATCACCGACAACTACTCCTGGCGCTGGGTGTTCTTTATCAACATCCCGGTGGGGATTGTGACGGTGCTGGCGATCTACCAGCTGCTGGAAGATCCGCCGTGGGAGAGCAAATCAAAAGAGAAGCTGACCATCGACTGGACGGGGATCGGCCTGATCGCCCTCGGCCTGGGCTGTTTGCAGGTGATGCTCGACCGGGGCGAGGATGATGACTGGTTCTACTCGAACTTTATCCGCACCTTCGCGGTGCTGACGCTGGTTGGCATTATTGGCGCAATCTACTGGCTGATGTATGCCAAAAAGCCGGTGGTGGATCTGCACTGCATGAAGGACCGCAACTTCGCGATCTCCAGCCTGCTGATGGCGGGGATGGCGATGATCCTCTACGGCAGCTCGGTGGTGATCCCGCAGCTGGCGCAGCAGGATCTGGGCTATACCGCCACCTGGTCCGGGCTGGTGCTTTCGCCCGGCGCGGTACTGATCGTGCTGACCATCCCGCTGGTGCTGAAGCTGATGCCGGTGGTGCAGACGCGCTGGATCATCGCCTTTGGCTTTACCTGCCTGGCGGTGTCGTTCTTCTGGTCGCGCACGCTGACGCCGGATATTGACTTCGAAACCCTGGTGCTGTTCCGCAGCGCCCAGTCGATTGGTCTGGGGTTCCTGTTTGTGCCGCTCACCACCATCGCCTTCATCTCGATACCGAGACGGCTCAACGCCGATGCGGCGGCGCTGTTTACCATGTTCCGCAACGTGGCGGGATCCATCGGGATTTCTCTCTCGACGGCGGCCATCACCGAGCGCGCGCAGGCGCACAGCGCACACCTTGCCTACCACGCCTCGCCGTTTAACGAGCAGTTCCAGCTGGCGATTCGCGAAAGCGCCCAGGCGATCCAGAACTTCACCACCCAGGTGGGCGATCCGACCGGGATTGCCACCGGGCGGATGTACCAGACGATGATCGAGCAGTCGCGCTTTTTGGCCTACATCGACGTCTTCACCATTCTGAGCGCCGTGGCCTTGCTATTGATTCCGTTTTGTTTGTTGCTCTCGCCGGTTAAGAGCGAGGGGAGTGCAGGAGCACACTGATGATACACAGACGTTTACACCCCCTGATGATAATGATGCTGCTGGTGGGCTGCGCCGTCGGGCCGGACTACCAGCAGCCTGCGCCACCCGCCGTTACGCACTGGAACGATAAGGGCGACAGCGCGGTAAAATCGCAAACCACCTCCGCCGCGACCAATCCGCGCTGGTGGAAAACCTTCGGCTCGCCGCAGCTCGACAGTCTGGTTGAACGCGCCATCGCCGGAAACCTGACGTTGCAGCAAACGGTACTGCGCATTGCCGGGGCGCGTGAACAGATTAACCAGGCGGGCGGGGCATTTTTCCCGTCGGTGAACGGCAATCTGCAGGCGACGCGCCAGCAGCTCGGGCTGGAAGGGGAGCTAAAATCCCACGGCGTGTACGACCAGCTGGATAATGTCGACCCTGAACTCAGAGGCGCGCTGGGACCGCTGACGCAGCCGATTAACCTTTATCAGGGCAGCTTCGACGCCCAGTGGGAAATCGACCTCTGGGGCAAGGTGCGCCGTCAGGTGGAAGCCGCCGAGGCGCAGCAGAAGGCCGCCATCGAACAGCGTAACGATGCGCTGGTGTCGCTGGAAGCGGAAGTGGCGCGGGCGTGGCTACAGCTGCGCGGGGCGCAGAGCATTATCGCTACCCTGAACACTCAGATTAAAAGCGCGCAGCAGACGCTGGACCTGACCGAAAGCCGCCAGCGCGGCGGGCTGTCACCGCAGATGGACGTGGAAAACGCCCGGGCGCAGCTGGGTAATCTTGAAGCCCAGCTGCCGCAGTATCAGGCCCAGGAACGCCAGGCGATGAACGGGCTGGCTATTCTGCTCGGCAAGCCGCCGGGGGCGCTGGATAGCGAGCTTCAATCCGCGCAGCCAATGCCCGCGCTGCCGGATATCGTGCAGACTGGTATACCGTCCACGCTGGCGCGCCGCCGTCCGGACGTGCGCGAAGCGGAGGCCAACCTTCATGCCGCCACGGCGCAGATTGGCGTCTCGGTGGCCGAGCTGTTCCCGAGCTTAACCCTCTCCGGACAGTTTGGCCTGCGCAACAGCGAATCCGGCTGGCTGACCGACTGGAGCAGCCACTTCTACAGCTTCGGCCCGCAGGTTTCCATTCCGATTTTCCAGGGCGGTCGGCTGGTCTCCAGCGTCAAGGTGGCGCGCGCGCAGCAGGGCGCTGCGGTACTGGACTATCGCCAGACGGTGCTGACCGCGCTCGGCGATGTCGAAAATGCCCTGGTGAGCTATCGCACCGACCAGCAGCGTGAGGCGGGCCTGGCGAAAACCATTGATGCCCTGCAAAACGCCTTTGATTTAGCCAGCGACAGCTACCGCCAGGGGATCGCCAGCTTTATCGACGTGCTGGACGCCCAGCGGCAGCTGGCGCAGGCCGAGCAGCAGCGGGCGCAGGCGCAGGTACAAAGCGCTCTCGATCTGGTGGCGCTCTACAAGGCGCTCGGCGGCGGCTGGGAGCCGTATCAGCAGGTGCAGCTCCCGGACTACAGCGTCTTTGGCGACGCCCCGCGCGGATAAATATTCAGAGGATTGGGCAAGAAACGGACAGGAACGCCACATTCGCGATGGCTGAGGGGCGGGTATAACTATCGGGTACCCAATCGACATGCGAGGATTATCTTATGCGTTATCAAAAACTGGGCAACACCGGTCTGTTCGTTTCTGAACTGTGCCTCGGCACCATGACCTTCGGCGGAGAAGGCGGCATGTGGGGCAAGATTGGTCAGCTCCAGCAGAGCGAAGCAGAACAGCTGGTGGGCCGCGCGCTGGATGCCGGGATCAACTTTATCGATACCGCGGACGTTTACTCGGAAGGGCGCTCGGAGGCGATCCTCGGGCAGGCGCTGAAAAACCTCAATGTCCCGCGCGAGAATGTGGTGGTTGCCACCAAGGTGTTCGGCGAAACGGGCACTGCGGGGGTGAACTCGCGCGGCAGCTCGCGCTATCACATCATCAGCAGCGTGAAGGAGAGCCTGCGCCGCCTGCAGCTCGATCATATCGATCTCTATCAGCTTCACGGTTTCGATCCGGCCACGCCGATTGAGGAGACGCTGTATGCGCTGGATAACCTGGTGCAGCACGGCCACGTGCGCTACATCGGCGTCTCGAACTGGGCGGCGTGGCAGATAGCCAAAGCGCTGGGCATTTCCGAGCGACTCGGGCTGGCGCGTTTCGCATCCCTCCAGGCGTACTACACCATCGCTGGGCGCGAACTTGAGCGCGAGCTGGTGCCGATGATGCAGAGCGAAGGCGTCGGGTTGATGGTCTGGAGCCCGCTGGCGGGCGGCCTGCTGAGTGGAAAATATGGTCGCGACGGGCAGAGCGAAGCCGGTAGCCGCCGTCTGGCGTTCGACTTCCCGCCGGTGAACAAAGATCGCGCCTTTGACTGCGTGGACGTGATGCGCGTGATTGCCGAAAGTAAGGGCGTCTCCGTGGCGCAAATCGCGCTGGCGTGGCTGCTGCACCAGAAGGCGGTGACCAGCGTCATCATTGGCGCGAAGCGCGTTGAACAGCTGGACGACAACATTGCCGCCACCGGGATCCGCTTAAGCGAAGACGAGCTTAAACAGCTGGATGCCGTCAGCGCGCTGCCGCGTGAATATCCGGGCTGGATGCTGGAGCGGCAGGGGGAGTATCGTCGCAATCAGCTTGCGCAACAATAACGCTCCTCATCCCCGGCGGCGCTTCGCCTGCCGGGGATGATATCGAAGAAATGACGATAAGCTGCTTTTGCCGATTCAACGATGGGCTGTGGCGGTAATCAGCAGCCGTCTTTGCAGGTTGCGGCTGGGTTTTGCTCAAGGACTCTTACCAGCAGGGCTCGGGGCTCTCTGACCACATCTGTTCCAATTGCCAGTACTTTGCCGTCCCTTTCCGCTGAATACTTCGCGACAACATCACCGAAAGCATTTCGCTGCAGGGCGACCTCTTGTCCTGCTTTTACCGTGTCGCCGGGTTTAACGAAAACTTCCGCAAACCCACCCGTAGTTGCTCGTATGGAACTGATAGCATTACCAATATACGTTTTATTGCTGCTAGCGGTTGCGCCGATTTTGCCTTCAATCACCTTGTAATGGATCAGTACATTGAGAGCACCCTCTAAACCCCGGGCAATCATATCCTGCTGGTAAATCCTCGGCTCTCCCGTCTCGGCCGTTATCGCCGGGATACCATGTTGAATAAAGGTGGTTTCCATTGAGCCGGCTTCGCCGGGGTCTTTCTTAATTTGATCTGCCGGAAAAAGTTCCGCAATTGTCCGGGCATCCGCATTGCGGTAGTCGGCATAAATGAACAGCGGATAAGCCGTTCCGGTAGACTGGGTGTGATAGTCAATCGCCAGGTCGACATTTCCCTTGTAAACCTTGTTCCACATCATCCATGCCTGACGCTCAGCAGGGTTACCCGTTTCTTTTCCTGGATGGACGCGATTGTAGTCGATCGTTTCACCCCCATCGGTTGAAACAGACCATGTCCGGGAGACTCTCTCAAGGCCAGAACGGTTTGGGCCAATGATGCCAATAACGCTGCCGTTCATTTTTTCGGGGGCCAGTTGTTCCATCACTTTTTGTACGATGCGCACGCCGTTTAGCTCATCCCCGTGGACGCCCGCCTGCAGAAGGACTTTCTTCCCGTCCGTTTTCCCTTTTGCCACCATTATGGGTACATACCAGCGCTGTCCCGTTCCTGTCTCAACCCCCTCGAACATGAAGCGATGTTGTCCGGCTGGCAGGTCTGATACATCCAGCGTAGAGATAACCGGCACTCCCTGCACTTTATCACCCGTATACACCGTTGCCGCGTGAGTCATTGAGCCGGGCAACGCTAAGCTGAGAGCGAATGCGATACGGCGAGTAGATATCTTCATGAGCGTCATTTTCCATTTGATAGGGTTGAGATTTTTATGTTCTGGCCTGGGCCGTGGTTGGTGCGCATTAAGTTAATAATGATTTTATGAGGCCAGCCAGTGGCACGTTCGGGAAATGTGATTCTGCATAGGCTAGCGCTCAGGCCTAAATAACAGGATTTCGCTATTCATTTTTCCTGCTCAGCGCTTCTTTCCGACATTCCTCACAAAAAACGATCCTCCCCTTTGATCGAAATTTCATCTTCGCCTATATGACTAGTCATGAGATTTTAAATGACTAGTCATATAGGGAGAGAGCATGAACAATTCACTGCCGGCCAACTTTTTATGGGGCAACTCGGTGTCCAGCATGCAGACGGAAGGGGCCTGGAACGAGGGTGGGAAGGGGATGTCGGTGTACGACATTCGTGAAGCCGGAGAAAACGTCTCCGACTGGAAGGTGGCGACCGACTCCTACCACCGCTACCGGGAAGATTTCGATCTGATGCAGGATCTGGGCATGAACTGCTACCGCTTCCAGATCTCCTGGAGCCGCGTCTGCCCGCAGGGCGACGGCGCGTTCAACGACGAGGGCATCGCCTTTTACGACCGCTTTATTGACGATCTCATCGCCCGCGGCATCGAGCCGATGGTCTGCCTCTACCACTTCGACATGCCGCTGGCGCTGGCGCAGGAGTACAACGGCTTCAACGATCGCCGCGTGGTGGAGGCTTTTATCCGCTACGGCAAAAAGATGATCGACTGCTTCGGCGACCGGGTAAAGTACTGGCTGACCTTTAACGAGCAGAACATCTTCCATATGCCGGAAGCGTTCCGCATTTCCGGCTATATGAAAGGCGAGAAAACCCTGCGCGAGCTGTATGAGCTTCAGCACCATGCGATGGTGGCGCACATGTCGCTGACCGAGTATCTGCACCAGACAAAACCGGGCCAGCTAATGGGCGGCATGCTGGCGCACCAGCTGATCTATCCGGCCACCTGCAAGCCGCGCGATATCTTCTGCGCCCAGCAGTATGACGAATTCCTCAACCAGAACCTGCTGCGCGTCTTTGCCGGTCAGGGCTACAGCCCGGCGGTGATGGCGGTGGTGGAGCAGGAGGGCTTCGGTGATATCTATCGCGCCGACGATCTCGCTCTGTTTGCCCGCACGAAAAACGACTTTATGGCCTTCAGCTACTACGCCAGCAAAACGCTGGACAGCGATGCGATCCCGGAAGGCACGCCGGTCAACTATTACCTGCTGCACGGTGAGAAAAATAACCCCTACCTGAAAGCCACCGAGTGGAACTGGCAGATCGACCCGCTCGGTTTTCGCACCATCATCACGCGTTATGCCAACGACTGGCGCATGCCGGTCTTCCCGATTGAAAACGGTATTGGGGTGATTGAGTCCTGGGACGGGGTTAACCCGATTGAGGATACCTACCGCATCGACTACCACCGGGCGCATATCGAGGCCATGAAGGAAGCCATGTTCGAGGATGGCGCAGAGGTCATTGGCTATCTCGGCTGGGGGTTAATTGACATTCTCAGCTCGCAGGGGGATATGCGTAAGCGCTACGGCGTGGTCTACGTCAACCGCGAGAATCATGACCTGAAAGACCTGAAGCGCGTGCCGAAGAAGAGCTACGCGTGGTTAAAACAGGTTATCCATACCAACGGACGCGAGATGTAAGCCGTACGCTGCCGGGCCGTTTTTGTGACTGATTGATGGGAACACTCCGCTATGTCTGAAACAAAAATCACACCGCACATGCAGTCTTTTGTCGACAAATTTGTTGAGTTCTCGGCGCGCCTGGCAAACCAGGTGCACCTGCGATCCCTGCGCGACGCCTTCGCCACGGTGATGCCGATTTTCATCCTCGCTGGTCTGGCGGTGCTGGTGAACAACGTGGTGTTCCCGTGGATGTTCAAGGGCGATACGCTGGCGCACTTTCAGGTATGGGGCGAGGCGATTATCAACGGCACGCTGAACATCGCTGCGCTGCTGCTGGCCCCGATGATTGCCTGGTCGCTGGCGCGCAACAAAGATTTCGACAATCCGGTCTCGGCAGTGGTAATCGCCGTCAGCAGTTTTATCATCATGATGCCGATGCGCTTACAGGTTACGCCCGTCGGCAGCGACGCTGCGGTCAGCGTGACGCAGGTGCTGACGTTCGCCAATATCGGCTCCACCGGGATTTTCGCCGGGGTGCTGATTGGGTTGCTCTCAACGGAGGTCTTCATCGCTATTTCGCGCCTGAAGGCGCTGCACATTTCGCTTGGGGAAAACGTACCTCCGGCGGTGAGCAAATCCTTTACCGCGCTGATTCCGACCATCCTCACGCTCTCCCTGTTCGCGGTGCTGGCGGCGCTGCTGGCGAACGTGCTGCACACGGATCTGATCCACCTCATTACGACCTTTATTCAGCAGCCGCTGAGGCTGATCAACACCAGCCTGCCGGGGACGATTTTCATCTACAGCTTCGGCAACTTCCTGTTCACGCTCGGTATTCATCAGTCGGTGGTCAACAGCGTGGTGCTGGAGCCGTTCCTGCTGATCAACACCAACGAGAACATGCTGGCCTTCGCCAACGGACAACCGATCCCGCACATCATCAACAACATCTTTGTGCCGACGTTTGGCATGGTGGGCGGCACGGGCAGCACGATCTCGCTGCTGATCGCCATCTTTATCTTCTCGCGCCAGCAGTCGGCGAAGCAGGTGGCGCGTCTGTCGCTGGCACCTGGCTTATTCAACATCAACGAGCCGGTGATTTTCGGCCTGCCGATCGTCTTTAACCTGCCGCTGATGATCCCGTTTGTGCTGCTGCCCGCCATCGGCATTTACTTCGCCTGGCTCTGCACCACGCTGGGGTTAATGTCGCGCTGCGTGGTGATGATCCCGTGGACCACGCCGCCGATCCTCAGCGCCTGGCTGGCGACGGCGGGGGACTGGCGGGCGGTGGTGGTCCAGTTGGCAATCATCGTATTTGGTGTATTCTTCTACCTGCCTTTCCTCAAAATTGCCGAGCGAGTGGCCTTGAAAAACAGCGGGATAGAAAACTAACAGAAAGGAAGGACGATGGCGGCGAAGTACATCACCATAGCGCGGGAAATTAAGAAACGCATTATCAGCCAGCAGTACGCCGCCAACGAACCCCTGCCGGACCAGTTTGCACTGGCGGCGGAGTTCAGCACCAGCCGGATGACTATTCAGCAGGCGATGCGCCAGCTGATCGTCGAAGGGCTGGTCTACACCCGTCAGGGGCAGGGGACGTTCATCCGCAAAAACTTCCTCCAGCTCTCGCAGTGGGATCTCTCCGGCAGCGACTACTTTGGCGCGACCAAAACCTGGGCGCATCTGGGTACGGTCACGAGCCAGGTGGTGCATTTCGAACTGCGCTTCCCGAACGAAAAAGAGCAGGCGTCGCTGATGATTAACGCCGATGCGCCGATCTACGACTTCATTCGCCTGCGTTTACTGAACGGCGAACCCATGTCGCTGGATTCCACGGTGATGCCGATGAATCTGGTGCCGGGCCTGACGAAAAACCACCTTCAAGGGTCAGTGTTTCAGTACGTTCAGGAAACCCTGGGGCTGAAAATTATGGGGTCATACCGGATCGTGCGGGCTCTAAAGCCCAGCGCGCTGGACAGAGAGCATCTGGTCTGTGAGGAAACCGATCCGGTGCTGGAGGTGGAGCAGGTCATTTATCTGGAAGATGGCACGCCGCTGGAGTATGCGCACTGCCACTATCGCTACGACCACGGCGGGATTGTTATCGTGAATAACGGATAAAAAAAAGCGGGCCTCGAAGCCCGCTTTTTTAATACGCGTGATCAGTTCAGACGCACCGGCATACCGGAACGGTTCTGAATCGCCTGGTCGACGATGGTGGTTTCCACGTCTGGCTGAGAGGTCACGGACTGCACCGCGCTGTTCAGCGTAATCGGCACGATCTCGTTGTTGTTAATCTGGTCTTCGCTGGTGGAGAGCGGGTTGTGCACTTCGATGTAGCGGCTGCCGTCTGGCTCAGACGTCGCTTTCACCGGTTCGTTGATGAACTGCACGCGCGTACCGACCGGCACGTTTTCGAACAGGAACTTGATGTCGTCGTTACGCAGGCGCACGCAGCCGTGGCTCACGCGCAGGCCGATACCGAAGTTGGCGTTGGTGCCGTGGATGGCGTACAGACGGCCAATGTACAGCGCGTACAGACCCATCGGGTTATCCGGGCCGGCCGGCACAACGGCGGGCAGCGGCTCGCCTGCAGCGATGTATTCTGCGTGCATTTTAGCCGTCGGCGTCCAGGTTGGGCCCGCTTTCTTACGCTCTACTTTGGTGGTCCAGTTCAGCGGGGTGTCTTTGCCCAGCTGGCCGATACCGATTGGCAGCACGATAACGGTGTTGGTGCCTTTCGGGTAGTAATACAGACGCATTTCGGCGCTGTTAATCACGATGCCTTCATGAACGGTATCCGGCAGGATCAGCTGCTGAGGAATATTCAGCACGGTACCCGCTTTTGGCAGATACGGGTCAACGCCCGGGTTCGCTTCCAGCATGTTGGACAGGCCCAGCTGGTACTGCGCGGCGAAATACTCCAGCGGCTGAGAGTTACCCTCAGGCACCGTCACCACCTGGTTTTGACCCACCAGACGGCTTCCGTCTGTCGGCAGGGGATACGTCACCGCAGACGCGGTCTTACAAAAACCTACTACGGCTAACGCCGCCGCAAAAAGCGTTGTTAATTTCATGTTCATGTTGTGCGAGGTATCTAAGCCATTCAGGCGATGAGTTGATAAGTCTGAATCTGTGATGGGAGCGCATTATATGTGCATTCCCGCTTACAGGGAATTCAGATGTGTACGAAATCACATTTTTTTCGATTTTGTTAAAGTTTAGTGGATTGCCGCAACACGGGATCTCAATTCGGAATTGTGGCATAATGCCATGTTTATCACACTTTTCGCAGGAATCTCTCCGTGTTAGTTACCAGCAACGTCACTATGCAGTTTGGCAGTAAGCCGCTGTTCGAAAACATTTCCGTCAAATTTGGCGGCGGCAACCGTTACGGCCTGATTGGTGCCAACGGTAGCGGAAAATCCACCTTTATGAAGATCCTCG
The DNA here is from genome assembly GCF_011683705.1 of Enterobacter sp. 725m/11. Classification (NCBI taxonomy): domain Bacteria; kingdom Pseudomonadati; phylum Pseudomonadota; class Gammaproteobacteria; order Enterobacterales; family Enterobacteriaceae; genus Enterobacter; species Enterobacter sp. 725m/11. The sequence goes on from NZ_JAAQOK010000013.1 coordinate 98,133, forward strand.
GCGGCGATTTAGAGCCGACGCTGGGCAACGTGTCGCTCGATCCGAACGAGCGTATCGGTAAGCTGCGTCAGGATCAGTTCGCCTTCGAAGAGTTCACCGTGCTCGACACCGTGATCATGGGGCACGCGGAGCTGTGGGAAGTGAAGCAGGAGCGCGATCGTATCTACGGTCTCGCCGAAATGAGCGAAGAAGACGGCTATAAAGTGGCCGATCTGGAAACCCAGTACGGCGAAATGGATGGCTACTCTGCGGAAGCGCGTGCGGGCGAGCTGCTGCTGGGCGTGGGTATTCCGGTTGAACAGCATTACGGCCCGATGAGCGAAGTCGCGCCAGGCTGGAAGCTGCGCGTGCTGCTGGCACAGGCGCTGTTCTCTAACCCGGACATCCTGCTGCTCGACGAACCAACGAACAACCTGGACATCGATACCATCCGCTGGCTGGAGCAGACGCTGAACGACCGCGACAGCACGATGATCATCATCTCGCACGACCGTCACTTCCTGAACATGGTCTGTACGCACATGGCGGATCTGGACTACGGCGAGCTGCGCGTTTATCCGGGCAACTACGACGAGTACATGACGGCAGCCACCCAGGCGCGTGAACGTCTGCTTGCCGACAACGCCAAGAAGAAAGCGCAGATTGCGGACCTGCAATCCTTCGTGAGCCGCTTCAGCGCCAACGCCTCTAAATCCCGTCAGGCAACATCGCGTGCCCGTCAGATCGACAAAATCAAGCTGGAAGAGGTTAAAGCCTCCAGCCGTCAGAACCCGTTCATTCGCTTTGAGCAGGACAAGAAGCTGTTCCGTAACGCGCTGGAAGTTGAGGCGCTTACCAAAGGCTTTGATGAAGGCCCGCTGTTTAAAAACTTCAACCTGCTGCTGGAAGTGGGCGAGAAAATTGCCATTCTGGGCGCCAACGGTGTGGGTAAATCTACCCTGCTGAAAACCCTGGTGGGTGAACTGCAGCCGGACAACGGCACCGTGAAATGGTCCGAGAACGCGCAGATTGGCTACTACGCGCAGGATCATGAGTACGAGTTCGAAAATGACCTGACCGTCTTCGACTGGATGAGCCAGTGGAAGCAGGAAGGTGACGACGAGCAGGCGGTGCGCAGCATTCTGGGTCGTCTGCTGTTCAGCCAGGACGACATCAAAAAGCCGGCCAAAGTGCTCTCCGGTGGTGAAAAAGGCCGCATGCTCTTCGGCAAGCTGATGATGGAAAAACCGAACATTCTGGTGATGGACGAACCGACTAACCACCTGGACATGGAATCGATCGAATCGCTGAACATGGCGCTGGAGATGTACCAGGGCACCCTGATCTTCGTCTCTCACGACCGTGAGTTCGTCAGCTCCCTGGCGACCCGCGTGATCGAAATTACGCCAGAGCGCGTGGTGGACTTCAGCGGTAACTACGAAGATTACCTGCGCAGCAAAGGTATCGACGGCTAATTTCCCGTCGTCTTTCACGCTGCAGATGCGTTGGCTGCACCTGTTCACCCCGGTCACTTACTTATGTAAGCTCCCGGGGATTCACAGGTTTGCCGCCTTCCTGCAGCGCGAAATACTTAGGGAAAGGCGTCGTGCCTTTATCCCCTCTCCCCGTGGGTGTACGGTCCGGGGACATAGTGAACACTTGTTCGGGGACATGGTAGACACTTACAACTGAGGCATAAGAACCCGTTTATGGAG